>NZ_LIRG01000324.1 GCF_001419695.1 Streptomyces prasinopilosus | reverse complement strand
CCCGAGCCCCCGGCGGGCGGGGCGAAGCCGTGGAGGGAGAGGGGATCGGGGCCGCCGGGGAGATCGGGGCCGGTGCCGAGGGGGCCGCCCCCGAACGGATCGTCCGGGCCGGGCCCGGTGAGGGCGTCGTCCCGCTCGCGGGCGTTGGCCGCCGCGCGGAGACGGTCCACGGCGCCGTCCATGGCGAACTGGGCGGCCCCTAGGCCTTCCACCACGTAACCGCGACGGGCCTGCCCGGTCTCCTCGAAGGCGGACAGCACGCGGTAGACCGCGGAGAAGCCGCCCTCGACACCCTCGGCGGCGACCGCGCCCNNTGCCGGTCGAGCAGGGCGCGGGCCAGCGCGTGGGCGCGGACCGTGGGGTCGGCCTCCCGGTCCGGCAGCAGCGACCAGCGGCCGGCGACCGTCGGCGGTCCGGTGCGGGAGGTGCCGCGGGCGGTCGCCGTGAGGGAGCCGTAGCGGCCGCGCGGGACCTGGCGCTTCGCGCGGTGGGCGGTGGAGCCCGCGGTGCGGCCCGAGCCCAGCAGCGAGCGCAGGGGAGCGAGCGTGTCGTTGGTCAGCCGGCCGGACCAGGCCAGGTCCCACACGGCGTCGGCCAGTTGGGGATCGGTGGCCTCGGGGTGGGTGGTGGCGCGGACCTGATCGGCGATCTGGCGGAAGAACAGTCCGTAACCGCCGGAGAGGGCGTCGAGGACCGACCGGTGCAGGGCGGTCGTCTCCAGGGGGTGTGGCGGCGGCAGCAGCAGCGGGGCCGTGTCCGCGAGGTGGAGGCAGACCCAGCCGTCCTTGCCCGGGAGGGAGCCGGCACCGGCCCACAGCACTTCGCCGGTGGCCGTCAGCTCGTCCAGCATCGCGGGGGTGTAGTGCGCGACCCGGGAGGGCAGGACCAGTTTCTCCAGGGCGGACGCGGGCACGGACGCACCCTGCAGCTGTTCGATCGCGCGCGCCAGGCCGTCGACACCGCGCAGTGCGTGCCCCTTGCCGATGTGCTGCCACTGGGGGAGGAACTGGGCGAGCGCGGCCGGCGGCACCGGTTCCAGCTCGTGCCGCAGGGCGGCCAGGGAACGGCGGCGCAGCCGGCGCAGCACGGCCGCGTCGCACCACTCCTGGCCGATCCCGGCCGGGTGGAACTCGCCCTGGACGACCCTGCCCGCCGCCGAAAGGCGCTGCAGGGCGCCCTCGGTGACCGCCACGCCCAGCCCGAAGCGGGCCGCGGCCGTGGCCGACGTGAACGGACCGTGCGTGCGCGCGTACCGGGCGAGCAGGTCGCCGAGCGGGTCCTTGACCGGTTCGGTGAACGCCTCCGGTACGCCGACCGGCAGCGCCGTGCCCAGTGCGTCGCGCAGCCGGCCGGCGTCCTCGATCGCCGCCCAGTGCTCCGTGCCGGCGATGCGGACCCGGATCGCACGGCGTGCCGATGCCAGGTCCGCCGCCCACCGCGGCTCGGCCCCCCGCTGCGCCAGCTCGTCGCCGGTGAGCGGGCCGAGCACGCGCAGCAGGTCGGCCACCCCCTCCAGGTCCTTGACCCGCCGGTCCTCGGTGAGCCACTGCAGCTCGCGCTCCAGCTCGGTCAGCACCTCGGCGTCGAGCAGTTCGCGCAGCTCCGCCCGGCCGAGCAGTTCGGCCAGCAGCCGCGAGTCCAGGGACAGGGCGGCCGCGCGGCGCTCGGCGAGCGGGGAGTCGCCCTCGTACAGGAACTGGGCGACGTAGCCGAACAGCAGGGAGCGGGCGAAGGGGGACGGCTCGGGGGTGGTGACCTCGACGAGCCGCACCCTGCGGGACTCCAGATCACCCATCAGCTCGACGAGCCCGGGGACGTCGAAGACGTCCTGGAGGCATTCGCGGACCGCCTCCAGGACGATCGGGAACGAGCCGAACTCACCGGCCACCTGGAGCAGCTGGGACGCACGCTGACGCTGCTGCCACAACGGGGTGCGCTTGCCGGGACTGCGGCGCGGGAGCAGCAGGGCGCGGGCGGCGCACTCGCGGAAGCGGGAGGCGAACAGTGCCGAGCCGCCCACCTGGTCGGTGACGACCTGGTCGACCTCCCCCTTGTCGAAGACGACGTCCGCCGCGCCCAGCGGCGCCCGGTCCGCGTCGTACTCGGTGCCCGCGTGCCCCGGCTCCCGGTCGAGCAGGTCCAGGCCCATCAGGTCGGCGTCCGGCAGGCGCAGCACGATGCCGTCGTCGGCGTGCATCACCTGGGCGTCCATGCCGTACCGCTCGGAGAGCCGGGCCCCGAGCGCGAGCGCCCACGGGGCGTGCACCTGGGCGCCGAACGGGGAGTGCACGACGATCCGCCAGTCGCCGAGCTCGTCACGGAAGCGCTCCACGACGATCGTGCGGTCGTCCGGGACATGGCCGCAGGCCTGGCGCTGCTCGTCCAGGTAGGACAGCACGTTGTCCGCGGCCCAGGCGTCGAGCCCGGCGGCGAGGAGCCGCGCACGCGCCTCCTCCCGGGGCAGCGAGCCGACCTCGCGCAGGAAGGCGCCCACCGCGCGGCCCAGTTCCAGCGGACGGCCCAGCTGGTCCCCCTTCCAGAACGGGAGCCGGCCCGGCACGCCCGGGGCCGGGGAGACCAGCACCCGGTCGCGCGTGATGTCCTCGATGCGCCAGGAACTGGTGCCGAGGGTGAACACGTCGCCGACGCGGGACTCGTAGACCATCTCCTCGTCGAGCTCGCCGACCCGCCCGCCGCCCTTCTTCGGGTCGGTACCCGCGAGGAACACCCCGAACAGGCCCCGGTCGGGAATGGTGCCCCCGGAGGTGACGGCGAGCCGCTGCGCCCCCGGGCGGCCGGTGATCTCGCCCGTGACCCGGTCCCACACCACGCGCGGGCGCAGCTCCGCGAACGCGTCCGAGGGATAGCGTCCGGCGAGCATGTCCAGTACGGCCGTGAAGGCCGACTCGGGCAGCGAGGAGAAGGGCGCGGCCCGGCGGACCGTCGCCAGCAGGTCGTCGAACCGCCAGGTGTCCATCGCCGTCATGGCGACGATCTGCTGGGCCAGGACGTCCAGCGGGTTCGCGGGAACGCGCAGCGCCTCGATGGAGCCCGTCCGCATCCGCTCGGTGACCACGGCGGACTGGACGAGGTCGCCCCGGTACTTCGGGAACACCACGCCCGTGGAGACCGCGCCCACCTGGTGCCCCGCACGGCCGACCCGCTGGAGCCCCGAGGCCACGGACGGCGGCGACTCCACCTGGACCACCAGGTCGACCGCTCCCATGTCGATGCCCAGCTCCAGGCTGGAGGTGGCCACCACCGCGGGCAGCCGGCCCGCCTTGAGGTCCTCCTCGACCTGGGCGCGCTGCTCCTTGGACACCGAGCCGTGGTGCGCACGGGCGATGACGGCGGGGGCGCCCTGGACCACCCCGGACCCGCCCATCAGCTCGGCGGGGGAGTGGTGCTCGTCCAGGGGCTCGCCGGTGGCCCGCTCGTAGGCGATCTCGTTGAGCCGGTTGCACAGGCGCTCCGCGAGGCGCCGCGAGTTCGCGAACACGATCGTCGAACGATGGGACTGGACCAGGTCGGCGATCCGCTCCTCGACGTGCGGCCAGATCGACGGGCGCTCCGCTCCCGGGCCGTCCGCCCCCTGCGAGGCGTCCGCCACCGGGGAGCCGCCCAGCTCGCCCAGGTCCTCGACCGGGACCACCACGGACAGGTCGAACTCCTTGCCCGAATCGGGCTGGACGATCTCCACCCTGCCGCGCGGGGACAGGAAACGGGCGATCTCGTCGACCGGACGGACCGTCGCCGACAGGCCGATGCGGCGGGCCGGCCGGGGCAGCAGCTCGTCCAGCCGCTCCAGGGACAGCCCCAGGTGCGCACCGCGCTTGGTGCCGGCGACCGCGTGCACCTCGTCCAGGATCACCGTCTCGATGCCCGTCAGCGCGTCGCGCGCGGCCGACGTCAGCATCAGGAACAGGGACTCCGGGGTGGTGATCAGGATGTCCGGCGGGCGGGTGGACAGGGCCCGGCGCTCGGCGGGCGGGGTGTCGCCGGAGCGGATCCCGACCTTCACCTCGGGCTCGGGCAGTCCCAGGCGCACGGACTCCTGCTGGATGCCGGTCAGCGGGCTGCGCAGGTTGCGCTCGACGTCGACGGCCAGGGCCTTGAGCGGGGAGACGTACAGGACGCGGCAGCGCTTGTGGGGGTCCGCGGGCGGGGGCGCGGCGGCCAGCTGGTCCAGGGCCGCGAGGAAGGCGGCCAGCGTCTTGCCGGAGCCGGTGGGGGCGACCACCAGCACGTCCGAACCCTCCCGGAGGGCGCGCCAGGCGCCCGCCTGGGCCGCGGTGGGCGCGGAGAACGCCCCCGTGAACCAGCCGCGGGTCGCGGCGGAGAAGCCGTCCAGGGCCGGGTGCGGTGTACTGACCATGCGTCCATCGTGCACCCGGGCACTGACAACGGGGGCCGAACCGGGCGGAGGCCCGGGACCGGGCGGGTCGCGGTGCGGGGGC
>NZ_LIRG01000323.1 GCF_001419695.1 Streptomyces prasinopilosus | reverse complement strand
ACCTCAACGATCCGGACCGTGCGGTCCTTCTCGTCGGGGTATCAACATATCTGGCGTTGATTTTTGGCACGCTGTTGAGTTCTCAAGGAACGGACGCTTCCTTCGTACCGGCCCTCGCGGGCTTTCCTCCGGGCGCTTCCCTTCGGTTGTGCGTTTCCGACTCTATCAGACCGTTTCCGGTCCGATGTCCTCGGTGGCTTTCGCCGTTTTCCGCCGTTCGGGGTTTTCCGCTTGCGCGTTTCCCTTTCCGGCGGACCCGACTTTATCAGAAGTTCTGAGTCGGTTTTCCCGACCCTCCGGGAACTGGATCCGATGCTCGAAGCAGTCGGGTTCCCGGTCGGTGGGAGCTGTAAACGTACTGGAGCGGGGCGCCCCGATGCAAATCGAGGCGCCCCGCTGCCGGTTGCGGTGTACGGACTGTCCTACGGGCCGTCAGACCTCCACGACGACGGGCAGGATCATCGGCCGGCGCCGGTAGGTGTCGGAGACCCACTTGCCCAGCGTCCGGCGTACCAGCTGCTGCATCTGGTGCGCTTCGACGACGCCGTCCTGGGCGGACCGTTCCAGGACGTCGACGATCTTCGGCAGTACGGCGGTGAAGGCCGCGTCCTCGATGCCGGATCCGCGCGCCTGGATGTGCGGACCGCCGGTGATCTTCCCGGTGGACGAGTCGAGGACCATGAAGACCGAGATGATGCCCTCGTCACCGAGGATCTTGCGGTCCTTCAGGGCCGGTTCGCCGACATCGCCCACGGACAGGCCGTCGACGTAGACGTAGCCGGCCTGGACCTTGCCGGAGATCTTCGCCCTGCCGTCGATCAGGTCGACGACGACCCCGTCCTCGGCGATGACGATGCGGTCGTGCGGGACGCCGGTCAGGGCGCCCAGCTCGGCGTTGGCCCGCAGGTGGCGCCATTCGCCGTGCACCGGCATGAGGTTCTTCGGGCGGCAGATGTTGTAGAAGTACAGCAGCTCGCCGGCGGAGGCGTGGCCCGAGACGTGCACCTTGGCGTTGCCCTTGTGGACGACGTTGGCGCCCCAGCGGGTCAGGCCGTTGATGACGCGGTAGACCGCGTTCTCGTTGCCGGGGATGAGGGACGACGCGAGGATCACCGTGTCGCCCTGGACGATGCGGATCTGGTGGTCGCGGTTGGCCATCCGGGACAGGGCTGCCATCGGTTCGCCCTGCGAGCCCGTGCAGACCAGGACCACTTCGCTGTCCGGCAGGTCGTCCAGCGTCTTCACGTCGACGACCAGGCCCGGCGGAACCCTGAGGTAGCCGAGATCGCGGGCGATGCCCATGTTGCGGACCATGGAACGGCCGACGAAGGCGACCCGGCGGCCGTACTCGTGCGCCGCGTCCAGGATCTGCTGGATGCGGTGGACGTGGCTGGCGAAGCTCGCCACGATGATCCGCTTGCGGGCGCCGGCGAAGACCTGGCGCAGGACGTTGGAGATGTCCCGTTCGGGCGGGACGAAGCCCGGGACCTCGGCGTTCGTCGAGTCGGACAGGAGGAGGTCGATGCCCTCCTCGCTGAGGCGGGCGAACGCGTGGAGGTCCGTGAGGCGGTTGTCCAGCGGGAGCTGGTCCATCTTGAAGTCGCCGGTGTGGACCACCATGCCCGCGGGCGTGCGGATGGCCACGGCGAGAGCGTCGGGGATCGAGTGGTTGACCGCGACGAACTCGCAGTCGAACGGACCGATGCGCTCACGGTGCCCCTCCGTCACCTCCAGGGTGTACGGGCGGATGCGGTGCTCCTGGAGCTTCGCCTCGATGAGGGCGAGGGTCAGCTTGGAGCCGATGAGCGGGATGTCCGGCTTCTCGCGGAGCAGGAAGGGGACGCCCCCGATGTGGTCCTCGTGACCATGGGTGAGGACGATGCCCTCGATGTCGTCGAGGCGGTCCCGGATGGACGTGAAGTCCGGCAGGATCAGGTCGATTCCGGGCTGCTCCTCCTCGGGGAAGAGCACGCCGCAGTCGACGATGAGCAGACGGCCGCCGTACTCGAAGACCGTCATGTTGCGGCCGATCTCGCCGAGACCGCCGAGCGGGGTGACGCGCAGGCCGTTCGCGGGGAGCGGGGACGGCGGGCCGAGTTCAGGATGCGGATGACTCAAAAGACTCTCCTCACCACGCACGCCACGTCCCTGGGGCACGTGGCGCGCGTGACGTTCGTGCAGAAGCAGTTGTCGTTGTGGGGCGCGGGCACCGGTGGCCCGCCGCTTATTCAGTTGTGGAATCAGGTTGCGCGAGGGGTCGCGCGAAGTCTGTTGTCAGAGCTGTACCCCGCCGGCGGCGAGATCGATCTTGAGCTGCTCGACCTCCTCCGGCGCGCACGCCGCCATGGGGGCGCGCAGGGGTCCGGCGGGCAGGCCCTGCAGGGCGAGCGCCGCCTTCGTGGTCATCACGCCCTGGGTACGGAACATACCCGTGTAGACGGGGAGCAGCTTCTGGTGGATCTCGGTGGCCTTCTGGACGTCCCCCGAGGTGTACGCCTCGACCAGGGCGCGCAGCTCGGGCGTGACGAGGTGGCCGACGACCGAGACGAAGCCGACGGCGCCCACGGAGAGCAGCGGCAGGTTCAGCATGTCGTCGCCGGAGTACCAGGCGAGGCGGGAGCGCGCGATGGCCCAGCTCGCGCGGCCGAGGTCGCCCTTGGCGTCCTTGTTGGCGACGATCCGCGGGTGCTCGGCCAGGCGGACGAGCGTCTCGGTGTTGATCGGGACACCGCTGCGGCCCGG
>NZ_LIRG01000322.1 GCF_001419695.1 Streptomyces prasinopilosus | reverse complement strand
CGGCACGGCCGTGCCGGCCCTCGTCCACGTCTCCGGGGTCGTCGGCCCCGACGCGGACCCGTCCACCGTGGGCCACGCCTCGCAGGCCCAGGGCGGCACCGGTGACGGCAAGGGCCCCGGCGGTGGCGAGACCACCGCGGGCGGCGCCTCGGACGAGGCCGGGAAGGACCGCGAGGACGGCGGGAAGGACGAGGAGAAGGAGGCCGGGACCGGGGTGAGCACGGGCGTGACGGAGGGGGCGGACCCCTCGGCGAGCGCCGCCACGGGGTCCTCCGCCTGTACGGCCGCGCAGCTCGGTCCGGCCGTCGCGAGCAGTGGTGCCCCCGACTCCACCGGCGCGGTCTACGGGTCCTTCCGGGTCACCAACGTGTCCGTCGCCGGCTGCACGGTCGGCAGCCCGGGAAGCCTGGGCGTGACGCCGCTGGGCGCGGCCGACGCCGCCAGGGTGGGCTCGGCCCGGCACGTGGCGGGGGACGCGGCGGCGGGCCTGCCGGACCCGTCCCTGGAGGCCGGGCAGCTGCTGCTCAAGCCGGGTGAGTCGTACGACGTGAAGTTCGCCTGGGTGCCCTCCGAGCCCTGCCCCGTCGACGGCGGGGGCGGCGACAACGGCGGCACCGGCACCCCCGGTGGCACCGGCGGTACCGGCGGCTCCGGCGACCCCTCGCCCGGCCCCAGCCCCTCCGAGCAGCCGACGGTCGACGACAGCACGTCCACGGGCGGGGAGACGGGGACCACGCCCCAGCTCCTCAGGGCGGACGGCACCGCCGACGGCGGCGTGACGCTGACGTACACCCCGGCCTCGGGGGCCGGCACGGCGACCGCCACGGTGGCCAACGCCTGCGCGGGGACCGTCTACTGGACGGGACTGCTGCCGGCCACGGCGGGCTGACCGGCCCCGCCCGGCGCGCTCCCCGACGGACTCGACCGGCCCGTCACACTCCCGACGGGCTCGGCTGGTCCCGCTGTTCCGGCCGGTCCCGCTCCTGCTGCGGGTCCGGCCCGGGCCCCGCTTCCCCGGCCGGGGCCAGGCCCAGCTCCGTGTCCCGAATCAGCTCCGCCTCACGGCGCACCAGCCGGAACCACATGAAGATCACGAAGCCCACGAAGGCGAACCACTCGGCGGTGTAGCCGAGGTTCTGGAAGGCCTTGATGTCCAGGCCGGTGCCGCCGGGCGCGACCGCGGGCACCGCCCGCATCCCCGAGTCGCCCCGGTTGAGGGTGATCCACGCGTCGTACACCTCGTGGGGCACCAGGTTCACCAGGGACGCCGAGCTGATCGCGCCGGTCTGGCCCTCGGGCAGGCCGCTGAGCGCGGGGACGCCGTTGCTGCCGGGCGTCTCGGACGCCTGGAGCGCCCCGGTGACGGTGACCTCGCCGTCCGGCGGCGCGGGCGCGCCGGCCGGCTCCGGGTCGCCGGGCAGCCAGCCCCGTACGACGGGCAGCACCTTGCCGGTGCCGGTGTGCAGCAGCGTCAGGACGTAGTGGCCGGGTTCGCCGTCGAGGTCGCGGTGGGGCACGAGGAACTGCTCCCCGTAGCGGCCGCTCGCGGTGGCCTGCCGGCCCGAGGTCGCCTTGTCCACCGGCAGCAGCGTGTCCAGCGGCCGGGCCTCCTTCTGCCGGCCGGCGACGACGTCGTCCTCCGCGCCGCGGTGGTTCTCGACGCGGTCCTCGAAGCGGCCCAGCTGCCATGAACCCATGAAGATGCAGAAGGGGATGGCGAGCAGCACGAAGACGTTGATCCCCCACCATCGGGGCGTCAGCAGAAACCGGTACACACCCCCACCGTACGGGGCGGCGCCCGGGAACCGGTTCGCGGGGCCGCCCCGAAGTCCCGTGGTCCCACCGTTTTGCGGGCCGGGGGACCCGGTCGTCCACAGGCTGGGGACCCCGGCCGCCCGCGGACCGGGATCCGGTCCTCCCCGGGCTGGGGGTCTCGGCGGCGCGACACCCGTCGGGACGGGCAAGATGGGGCCATGACTGAGAGCAACGGGTCCGGCGCACCGGCGGGGCGGACCGACCGGACCGAGCGAGTACATCAGGGCGAACAGATGCCCGACTGGGAGAAGCGCTTCCGGGCACCCCGGGTGTCCCTGCCCGACTGGGCGGAGGACGCCCCCGACCGTTCCCTGTTCGTGTCGAACGCGACGGGGACGTACGAGCTGTACGCCTGGGACCGGTCGACCGGTGAGCAGCGCCAGGTGACGGACCGGCCCAACGGCACCACGGACGGTGTGCTCTCGCCGGACGGCGAGTGGATCTGGTGGTTCGACGACAAGGACGGCGACGAGTTCGGCGTCTGGCGCCGCCAGCCGTTCGCGGGCGGCCCCGACGAGCTCGCCGCTCCGGGGCTGGGCGCCTCGTACCCGGCCGGTCTCGCCCTGGGCCGGGACGGGAGGACGGCCGTCGTGGGCCGCTCCACGGACGAGGACGGCACGACGATCCACCTGGTGCGGACCGCCCCGCGGGACGGGGACGGGGAGCCGGTGGCGCCGGTGGAGATCTACCGGCACCGTGAGTCGGCGGGCGTCGGGGACCTCTCGCACGACGGTTCGCTGATCGCCATCGAGCACACCGAGCACGGCGACGCGATGCACTCCGCGCTGCGCGTGCTGCGCCACGACGGCACCACCGTCGCCGAGCTGGACGACACCAGGGGCGGCACCGAGGAGCTGGGCCTGGAGGTGCTGGGCTTCGCTCCCGTGGCCGGTGACACGCGTCTGCTCGTCGGCCACCAGCGGCGCGGCCGCTGGGAGCCCATGGTG
>NZ_LIRG01000321.1 GCF_001419695.1 Streptomyces prasinopilosus | reverse complement strand
GGACTGTCCCGGCCCACCGTCGAGGGTGTCGTGGAGGGCCTGATCGAGGCGGGCCTCGTCGTGGAGAAGGCGGCCGAGGAGGGCGCGGCACGGCGCCAGGGGCGGCCGGCCCGGAGGTTCCGCTTCCGGGCGGAGGCCGGGCATCTGCTGGGCCTGGAGATCGGGCCGCACCGGGTGGCGGCGCTGCTGGCCGACCTGGACGGCCGGGTGATCGGCGCCCAGGCCCAGGACGTCGGGGAGACGGCCGGGGCCGACGAGCGGCTGGGAGCGCTGCACGCCGCCGTCGCCGAGCTGCTGCGCCGGGCCGGGGTGCCGCGCGATTCCCTGCGGGCCGTGGGCGTGGGAACGCCCGGGATCGTCGAGGCGGGCGGCACCGTACGGCTGGGCACGGCGCTTCCCGGGTGGACGGGGCTGGGCCTGGGTGAGCGGCTGAGCCGGTCCTTCACGTGCCCGGTGCTGGTCGAGAACGACGCCAACGCGGCGGTGGTGGCGGAGCACTGGAAGGGTGTCGCCACCGGGACGGACGACGTGGTGTTCGTGCTGGCCGGGCTGAGTCCCGGTGCGGGTTCACTGATCGGGGGGCGGCTGCACCGGGGGTACGGCGGGGCGGCCGGCGAGATCGGCGCGCTGCATCTGCTGGGGCGCGAGGCGACTCCCGAGAGGCTGCTGTCGACCACGGACGAGCCGCTGCACCCGCTCGACGAGCAGGCGGTGGCCGAGGTGTTCGCCCGGGCCCGCGGGGGCGACCCACGGGCCCTCGCGGCCGTGGACCGCTTCATCCGGCGGCTGGTCCACGACGTGGCGGCGCTGGTGCTGGCCCTGGATCCGGAACTCGTCGTGATCGGCGGCTGGGCGGCCGGGCTGGACGGCGTGCTGGAGCCGTTGCGGCGCGAACTGGCCCGCTACTGTCTGCGCCCGCCGGAGGTCGCCCTGTCCCTCCTCGGAGAGGCGGCGGTGGCGACGGGCGCGGTGCGGCTCGCCCTGGACCATGTGGAGGAGCAGCTCTTCGCGGTGGAGGGCGCGGTGACGGCCCGCCGGTAGGCGGAGCGCCGCCCGCACGGCACGCCTCGTCCTCGCGTGCCCGGACCGGCGGCGGCCGGCGTGCCCGCCGCCGCTCCGCCCGGCCCGATCCGGACGAGGGGTCCTGAGCGCCCGGTGTTCAGGAGGCCCGGCGCTCGGGACCGTGGTGGATCTCCACGCCTCCGGAGTCGCCGAAGGTCAGCCGGCAGGTGTCCGCACGGTAGGTGGCGACGGACAGCGCGGCGACGCGGCCCCGGGCGATGTAGGAGGTGGTGACGACGAGGACGGGCGCGCCCGGCAGGCGGTCCAGTTCCCTGGCGTCGTCCGCGCGGGCCGAGCCGAGCTCCACCGCGTTCTCGTGCCGCTCCAGCTCCAGGTGCTGCAGTTCGCGCAGCACCGCCCGGGCGCGGGCCGCGCCCGAGGGGGCGTCGATGGCGGAGAGGTCGGGCACCGAGGAGGCGGGGACGTAGAGCAGCTCGGCGGCGACGGGCTGGCCCTGCGAGACCCGGGAGCGCCGCACGGTGTGCACGGCCTCCTCCCGGCCGGTCCCCAGGGTCCCGGCCACGGCGGCGGGCGGCACTTCGCACGCGCAGTCCACGGCCTGCCAGGCGTCGTCGGGTCCGCCGGGCCAGGTGTGCTGCGCCGTGCCCACGGACACGCCCATGCGCGGCGGGGCCACCGTGGTGCCGACGCCGCGGCGCCGCTGCAGCCTGCCTTCGAGCTCCAGCTGCTCCAGCGCCTGGCGGAGCGTGGCGCGGGCGACACCGAAGCGGGCGGCCAGGTCGCGCTCGTTGGGCAGGATCTCGCCCACCGAGAACTCCGAGTCCAGGGCCTCGCTGAGCACGGTCCTGAGATGCCAGTACTTCGGTTCCGGCACCGTCTCCAATTGCGTGGTCCCCACCCTGTCCTCCGCGATCGCCGGGTCCGGTGACGTTTTGACGCCCTTGTTTATTAAAGGTTGTTTCACTTGTCTGCGACCATAAAACGGCCCTCCCCCTTGGTCAAGACCAATCGGACATGTCGGTGGGCCCCGCGCCGGACGGCGCGGGGCCCGGGGGCGGGCGGCCCGTCCCTACCGGGCGGCTTCCAGCGAGCGCAACTTGTCGGGGTTGCGGATGATGTAGACCGTCCGGACGCGTCCGTCGAGGACGTCCAGCTGGAAGACGGCGTCGGGCCTGCCGTCGGTGAGGACCAGTGCCGCGGGACCGCCGTTGAGCTCCAGGATGCGGGCCGAGAAGCCGGGGACCCCCTTGCGGGCGATGCCGGCGAGGAAGCGGCCCACCTTGTCGGCGCTCTCCAGGACGCGCAGCGGGGCGCGCGACTTGCCGCCGCTGTCGCCGACGAGCCGTACGTCGGGGGCGAGCAGTTCCATGAGCGCCTCCAGGTCGCCGCCGGCCGCCGCCGCCAGGAACCGTTCGGTCAGCTCGCGGCGCCGGGCGGGATCGACGTCGTAGCGCGGGCGGCGCTCCTCGACGTGCTTGCGGGCCCGCGCGGCGAGCTGACGGACCGCCGGCTCACCGCGGTCGAGCAGGGCGGCGATGCCGGAGTAGGGGTAGCCGAACGCCTCCCGCAGGACGAACACCGCGCGCTCCAGCGGGGACAGCGTCTCCATGACGACCAGGACGGCGAGCGAGACCGAGTCGGTGAGCACCGCCCGTTCGGCGGTGTCCGGGGCGGTGTCGCCGAAGTCGGTGAGGTAGGGCTCAGGCAGCCACGGGCCGACGTACGTCTCGCCCCGCGCCTTGATCTGGCGCAGCCGGTCGATGGCGAGGCGGGTGGTGACGCGCACCAGGTAGGCGCGCGGCTCGCGGACGTCGGACCGGTCGCCGCCCGCCCAGCGCAGCCACGCCTCCTGGACCACGTCCTCGGCGTCGGCCACCCGGCCGAGCATGCGGTAGGCCACTCCCAGGAGAACGGGGCGGTGTTCCTCGAAGGCGTCGGTCGCGGTGTCGGTGCTCACCCCTCCATCCCAGCCGACCCGTTCGGGCGTGTCCAGGCGGATCCGGCGCGTCGCGGAACGGGGGCGCCGGGGCCGGGACCCGCCCCCACGGGGGCTACCCGTCGGTAGCGATTGCTGACAAGCTGTCTACGGCGTCGGGCGGCGCCGGTGTCCCGCCGGGCGTCCGGACACCGCGTGCCCTCCGGCACCACCGCCCGGACACCCCGAGTCCCAGACGAGGAGCACCCCATGTCCGCGACCGTCTCCTTCGAGGTCACCTCTTCGCACGGCCCGCAGACCGTGAGCCTGTCCTACGCGCGCGCGGGCCGCGGCGAACCGCTGCTCCTGCTGCACGGCATCGGTCACCACCGCCAGGCCTGGGACCCGGTCGTGGACATCCTCGCCACCGAGCGCGAGGTGATCGCCGTGGACCTGCCCGGCTTCGGCGCCTCCCCGGCGCTGCCCGACGGCCTCCTCCACGACCTGCCCACCATGAACGCCGCCCTCGCCGCCCTGTGCGCGGAACTGGGGCTCGACCGGCCCCACGTCGCGGGCAACTCGCTCGGCGGCCTGCTGGCCCTGGAGCTCGGCCGCGAGAAGCTCGTACGGTCCGTCACCGCGCTGTCGCCGGCCGGGTTCTGGTCTCCGGCGGAGCGGCGGTACGCCTTCGGCGTACTGCTCGCGATGCGGCGGCTCGCGGAGCGCATGCCGCCGCCCCTGGTCGAGCGGCTCGCCCGTTCGGCGGCCGGGCGCGCGGCGCTGACCAGCACCATCTACGCCCGGCCCGGCCGCCGTTCGCCCGAGGCGGTGGTCGCCGAGACGCTCGCGCTCGCCGGCGCCCCCGGCTTCGCCGGGACGCTCCGGGCGGGCACCGCCGTGCGGTTCACCGACGACGTGCCCGGCATCCCGGTCACGATCGCCTGGGGCGCCCGCGACCGGCTGCTCCTCCCCCGCCAGGGAGTCCGTGCCAAGCGGACGATCCCCGGGGCGCGGCTGATCCGGCTGCCCGGTTGCGGTCACGTCCCGATGAACGACGATCCCGCCCTGGTCGCCCGCGTCCTCCTCGACGGAAGCCGCTGAACGGACCGCACCGGTCGGCGCGTCGGGGCGCGATGCGGCGCGCCGGTCCACGGGGGTCCGCGGCGAGTTGTTCACTTGGGGTTCGCGCGCGGGCCGTGCCGTCCGAGTACATGTGGCGGCGCACACCGGCCGGATCTCCCGCCCCCTGGAGGCGCCTTCATGTCACCCCGTTCGCTCCCCGGCCGCCGCGCCGTCCTGCGCGGCTCGCTCGCGGCCTCGGCGGCCCTGGCCCTGCCCACCGCCGCCGGACCGGCGCCCGCCTTCGCCCGGTCCGGGCGCCCGGAGGCGAGGTGGGGTGTGCAGGCGGGCGACGTGACGCACGACTCCGGGCTGGTGTGGGTGCGCTCCGACCGTCCGGCCCGGATGATCGTCGAGACGTCGGCGACCGAGTCGTTCCGCGATCCGCGGCGTTGGCCGGGGCCGCTGCTCGGCCCCGGCACGGACTTCACGGGCACCACCCGGCTGCGCGGACTGCCGGAGGGCGAGCAGATCCACTACCGGGTGCGGCTCGCCGACCCGGACGACCCGCGCCGCTCGGGGGAACCGGTCACCGGTACGTTCCGGACGGTGTCCGCACGGCGGCGCGAGGGCGTGCGGTTCGTGTGGTCGGGCGACCTGGCGGGGCAGGGCTGGGGCATCGACCCCGGGTTCGGCGGCTACCGGATCTTCGAGGCGATGGCCCGGACCGATCCCGACTTCTTCCTGTTCAGCGGCGACACCGTCTACGCCGACGGGCCGGTCCCGGCGACCGCCGCGCTGCCGGACGGGGGTGTCTGGCGGAACATCACCACGGAGGAGAAGTCCAAGGTCGCCGAGACCCTGGCCGAGTTCCGCGGCAACTTCCGGTACAACCTGCTCGACGAGCACTTCCGCCGGTTCAACGCCCAGGTGCCGTCGATCGTGCAGTGGGACGACCACGAGGTGCGCAACAACTGGTACCCGGGCCAGCGGATCGCGGACACCGACGGCCGGTACACGGAGAAGAGCGTCGACGTGCTGGCGGCACGGGCGCGGCGCGCGTTCGGCGAGTACTTCCCGATGTCCGCGCCGCGGCCGGGCGCTCGCGAGGGCCGGGTGCACCGGGTGCTGCGGCAGGGCCCGTTGCTGGACGTGTTCGTCCTGGACATGCGCACGTACCGCAACGCCAACTCCTCCGGGGACCAGACCGTGGACCCGCAGGGGATCCTCGGGCGCGAGCAGGTGGAGTGGCTCAAGCGGGAACTGGCGCGCTCACGGGCGGTGTGGAAGGTGATCGCCGCGGACATGCCGCTCGGCCTGGTCGTGCCCGACACCGGCGAGGGCGCCCGGCACGTCGAGGCGGTGGCCCAGGGCGACCCGGGCGCGCCGCTGGGACGCGAGCTGCAGATCGCGGAGCTGCTGCGGTTCGTCAAGCACCGGCGGATCACCGGCACGGTGTGGCTGACGGCCGACGTGCACCACACCTCGGCCCAGCACTACCAGCCCGCGCGGGCCGCGTTCGACGACTTCGAGCCGTTCTGGGAGTTCGTCTCCGGGCCGCTCAACGCGGGCGCCTTCCCGGCGAGCGCGCTCGACAGCACCTTCGGCCCGGAGCGGGTGTTCGTGAAGGCGCCGGACGCGGCGAACGTCTCGCCCGCCGGCGGGTACCAGTTCTTCGGCGAGGTCGACATCGACGGCGGCAGCGGCGAGCTGACCGTACGGCTGCGGGAGCAGGACGGCACCGTGCTGTACACGAAGCGGCTGCAGCCGGGTCTGGTCGGCCAGTAGCCGGTCGGCGCACCACCCGTTGAACGGTAAACCGACAAAAGGATCATAGATACCATAAGAACTCTTTACTCGTCAGCCACGGCACGTTAGTGATCACGAAACACACTTCCTTCACAGTGGCCGTATGAGCCGAGACATGCCGGACACGACGCACGACTTCCGGAGCCCTCCCGCGCAGGGGCGGACGCGGGGAGGACCGACCGCGCGGCTGACGGCGGCGTTCCACAGCTGGTGGGCACGCCGCCACGGCCACGCGCCCCCGGCGTCCGGTACCGGCGGCCCGCCCCCGGCCGCCGGGGTCGTGCACGGCGGGCCGGCGGAGAGCACCCTGTGGCGGATGCGGACGACGGTGCGGGACGCACCGGGCGCGCTGGCCGCACTGTGCACGGCACTGGCCGGGGAGGACGTCGACATCCTGAGCCTGCAGACGCATCCGCTGGGCACGGCCACGGTCGACGAGTTCCTGCTGCGCGCCCCCGCCGGCCTGACCGGCGCCGGGCTCACCGCGGCGGTGTCGGGCGCCGGTGGCACCGGCATCTGGATCGAGCGGGCCGACGCCCACGACCTGGTGGACGCGCCGACCCGGATGCTGGGCCTCGCCACGCGCACGGCACTGGATGCCGCGGAACTCCCCCTGGCACTGAGGCAGTTGCTGGGACGATGCACGATCCGCTCCCTGCCCGCGGCAGCGGGTGCCGGCCGGCGGGCGCCGGACGGCGTGCCGGCCGAGGGGACCCTGGAGGACACCGTGATGCGGCTGCGGGCCCCCGAGGGCGGTGTGATCACCGTGGAGCGGCCGTATCTGCCGTTCACACCCACCGAGTTCGCCCGGGCCCGGGCCCTGGTGGAGCTGGACACCCGGCTCGGCCCCCGGGTCCCCCGCGGCCAGGACGTCCTCACGCTGTCCGAGGGCAGCGACATCACGGTGCGCCGGGCGGACACCGGCGACCTGGAGGCGGCGCGGGCGATGCACGAGCGGTGCTCGCCCGAGACCCTGCGCCTGCGCTACCACGGGCCGGTCGGCGACGTGGACCGCTACCTGAACCACCTGCTCGGTCCGCGCTTCGGCCGCACGCTCGCCGTGCGCACGGCGTCGGGACGCCTCGTCGGCCTCGGCCATCTGCTGTGGGACGGCGACGAGACCGAGGTGGCCCTGCTCGTCGAGGACGCCTGGCAGCGCCGGGGCATCGGCGGCGAGCTCCTCGCCCGGCTGGTGGCGATGGCCGGCGAGGCGGGCTGCGCCCACGTCTACGCCGTGACGCAGGCGTCCAACACCGGCATGGTCGCCGCGATGCGCGGCCTGGAACTCCCCCTCGACTACCAGATCGAGGAGGGCACCCTGGTCATCACTGCCCGCCTGGACCAGCGGCCGGCCCGCCGCGTGCGGGACGAGCACGGGGAGCGGGAGCACGGCGGCTCCCGGGCCGGCCGTCGGCCGCAGGCACCGGCCGACGGCCGGTGATCGCGGGCCACGGCCGCCGGCCGTGGCACCGCGGAACGACGGCCGTGGCCCGTGGCAGCGCGGAGCGACGGCGGGGCGGCCCGGCCGCCCCGTCCGGTCAGCCCAGCGCCCCGTCCAGATCGGCCCACAGGTCCTCGACGTCCTCCAGGCCGACGGAGAGCCGCAGCAGCCGGTCGTCGACCCCCGCGGCCCTGCGGTCGCCGGCGTCGACGATGCGGTGGCTGATGGACGCCGGGTGCTGGATGAGGGAGTCCACGCTGCCGAGGCTCACCGCCGGGGTGATCAGCCGCACCCCGGCGATCACCTCGTGCGGGTCCCCGTGCACCTCGAAGGAGACCATCGCCCCGCCGACGCGCGGGTAGTGCACCCGGGCCACCCGCGGGTCGGCGGTGAGCCTGCGGGCGAGTTCGGCGGCACTCGCCGAGGCCGCCCGGACCCGCACCGGCAGCGTCGACAGTCCCCGCAGCAGCAGGTAGCCGGCCAGCGGATGCAGGACGCCGCCGGTGGCGAACCGGATCTGCCGCAGCCGCCCCGCGAACTCCTCGTCGCAGGCCACCACTCCGGCCAGGACGTCCCCGTGCCCGCCGAGGTACTTGGTGGCGCTGTGCAGCACCAGCCGCGCCCCGTGCTCGGCCGGCCGCTGCAGGACGGGGGTGGCGAAGGTGTTGTCGACGAGCAGCGGCACGGAGCCGCAGGCATGGGCGAGTGCCCGCAGGTCGACCTCGGCGAGGGTCGGATTGGCCGGTGACTCCACCAGGACCAGACCGGTGTCCGGGCGCAGCGCGTCGGCGACCCCGGCCGGGTCGGTCCACGTCACCTCGGAGCCGAGCAGCCCGGCGGTCAGCAGGTGGTCGCTGCACCCGTACAGGGGGCGCACGGCGACGACGTGGCGCAGGCCCATGGAGCCGCGCGCCAGCAGGACGGCGCTGAGCGCGGCCATGCCGCTGGCGAAGGCGACGGCGGTCTCCGTGCCCTCCAGGCGGGCCAGGGCGGTCTCGAAGCGGGCGGTGGTCGGGTTGCCGAGCCGCCCGTAGACGGGCGGGCCGTCCGGCTGCGCGCCGGTGGCGGCGAAGGCGTCGATGCGGGCGGCCTCGCCGCGGCTGTCGAAGGCGGGGTAGGTGGTGGACAGGTCGATCGGCGGGGCGTGCAGTCCCTGCCGGGCCAGGTCGTCCCGGCCGGCGTGCACGGCCTCGGTGTCGAGTGCTCTCGTGGTGCTGCGCGTGCCCATGCGTACGTCCATGCCCCGAAGGGTGAACACCGGCCGGGTCCCGGGGGCCGGTCTCCGTGTTACGTTCGGCCGGTGGCTGATTCCGTCGTACTGGATCCGGTGGACCTTCATCTGCTGAGGCTGTTGCAGAACGACGCCCGGACGACGTACCGGGACCTCGCCGCGCAGGTGGGAGTGGCCCCCTCGACCTGTCTGGACCGGGTGACCCGGCTGCGGCGCTCCGGCGTCATCCTCGGACACCGGCTGGAGCTGGATCCGGCCAAGCTGGGACGAGGGCTCCAGGCGCTGCTGTCGGTACAGGTCAGACCGCACCGGCGGGAGCTGGTGGGACCCTTCGTGGAACGGATCCGGGCACTGCCGGAGTCGCTGTCCGTCTTCCACCTGACCGGACCGGACGACTATCTGGTCCATGTCGCGGTCGCGGACATGGCGGATCTGCAGCGGCTGGTGCTGGACGGGTTCACGTCGCGGCGGGAGGTGGCGCGCGTGGAGACGCGGCTGATCTTCCAGCGGTGGGACTGCGGCCCGCTGCTGCCCTCTTCGCCCTCGGCTCAATCCGGGTGACGTCCGGCGCGCCGCGTACCAGGATGGTCGCCATGTCTGAGACCCACAGCCCGCTGCCCCGCGAGGTCGCCGACGCCTACGTCGACGACCTCATCGCCCTCGACCCGGTCACCGGTACGTACCTCGGCGTGCGGGAGAGTCACCACCGCCTGCCCGACCTCTCCCCCGCGGGTCAGGAGGCGCTCGCGGAGCTCCGGCGGGCCACGCTCGCCCGGCTCGACGAGGCCGAGGCCCGGCCCGGCGCGGACAGCGGCATCGAGCGCCGCTGCGCCCGGCTGCTGCGGGAGCGGCTCACCGCGGAGCTCGCCGTGCACGAGGCCGACGAAGGGCTGCGCTCGGTCGGCAACATGGGCACCGCCGCCCACTCGGTGCGCGAGGTGTTCACCGTGACGCCGACGAGCACCGAGGAGGACTGGGCCGCGGTCGCCGAGCGGCTGCGCGCGGTACCGGCCGCGCTGGCGGGCTACCGGGAGTCCCTCGCGCTCGGCCTGGAGCGCAAGCTGTACGCGGCGCCGCGGCCGACCGCCGCCTTCGTCGGGCAGCTCGGCGAGTGGGCGGACACCGGCGGGGGCCGGGGCTGGTTCGAGGATTTCGCCGCGCCGGGTCCGGACGCGCTGCGCGCGGAGCTGGACGGGGCGGCGCGCTCGGCGACCGCGGCCGTGGTGGAGCTGCGGGACTGGATGCGCGACGTGTACGCGCCGGCGGTCGAGGGCGCCCCCGACACCGTGGGCCGGGAGCGCTACGCCCGCTGGTCCCGCTACTACAACGGCACCGACCTCGACCTCGACGAGGCGTACGCCTACGGCTGGGCCGAGTACCACCGGCTGCTGGCCGAGATGCGCAAGGAGGCCGAGAAGGTCCTGCCGGGTGCCGGCACGCCGTGGGTGGCGCTGGCGCACCTCGACGAGCACGGCCGGCACATCGAGGGCGTCGACGAGGTCCGCGACTGGCTGCAGGGCCTGATGGACAAGGCGATCGACGCGCTCGACGGCACCCACTTCGAACTCGCCGAGCGGGTGCGGAAGGTGGAGTCGCGGATCGCCCCGCCGGGCAGCGCGGCGGCGCCGTACTACACGGCCCCGTCGGAGGACTTCTCCCGGCCCGGCCGCACCTGGCTGCCGACCATGGGACTGACCCGCTTCCCCGTCTACGACCTGGTGTCGACCTGGTACCACGAGGGCGTTCCCGGCCACCACCTCCAGCTGGCGCAGTGGGCGCACGTCGCCGGGGACCTGTCCCGCTACCAGGCCTCCGTCGGCATGGTCAGCGCCAACGCGGAGGGCTGGGCGCTGTACGCGGAGCGGCTGATGGACGAGCTCGGCTTCCTCGCGGACGCGGAGGAGCGGCTCGGCTACCTGGACGCGCAGATGATGCGGGCCGCCCGGGTGATCGTCGACATCGGCATGCACCTGGAGCTGGAGATCCCGGCGGACTCGCCGTTCCACCCGGGCGAGCGCTGGACGCCGGAGCTGGCCGAGGAGTTCTTCGGGGCGCACAGCAGCCGTCCCGCGGACTTCGTGGAGAGCGAGATGACCCGCTACCTGACGATCCCCGGCCAGGCCATCGGCTACAAGCTCGGTGAGCGTGCCTGGCTGCTGGGCCGGGAGAACGCCCGCAGGAGGCACGGCGACTCCTTCGACCCCAAGGCGTGGCACATGGCGGCACTCTCCCAGGGCTCGCTGGGCCTGGACGACCTGGTGGACGAGCTGTCGGCGCTGTGAGCCGGGCCGCCGGCGGCCCGTACCGGGGCGGCTCCGGTGCCGTCAGCGCCGGAAGCCCCCCTCGGAGTCGATGACCTGACCGGTGATCCGGTCCGCCTCGTCCGTGGCCAGCCACGCGATGAGGCGG
>NZ_LIRG01000320.1 GCF_001419695.1 Streptomyces prasinopilosus | reverse complement strand
GGACGGCGTCCGACGTGCGCGGCGGCGGCCTCCTACCACCTGGGGTCCGACGGGGGGCGCACATTGCCGCAAAGGGGCGTGCGTGCGGGTACGTGCCGACTACATTCGTGAGACGGCGGGCACCCGCCGGACCGGGCGGGGCCGTTCCGGGACACCGAGAGGCACAGGGGGTGGAGGGGCCGCATGACGCAACGGGACGTACCGCCCCGCTGGGACCGCACGATGCAGCAGCGGCTGGCCCGCGGGGAGGCCGCCGCGCTCGGTGAGCTCTACGACCGGTTCGCCTCCCTCGTGCACGGCCTCGCCCACCGCGTCCTCGGCGACGAGGAGGCGGCGGACACCGTCACGCGCGACGTCTTCGCCCACGTCTGGGAGCACCCGGAGGCCTACGACCCCGGGCGGGAGCCGCTGCGCACGTGGATCGCCGTGCTGACCCGCGGGCTGGCCGTCGAGCGGCTGCGCACCGCCAAGACCGCCGCGCTCGCCCGCGGCGGCGCCGGCAGTGCGGAGGACCTGGAGCACCAGGTGCGCCGCGCCTCGGTGGCCGCCCGCGCGGACTACATCGTGCACGCCATGCCGGTGCCGCTGCGGAGCGCGCTGGAGCTGGCGTACTTCCAGCGCAGGGACTACCAGCAGACCGCGGCCGACCTCGGTGTCACCGAGGACGAGGCCCGCCGCCGCCTCCGGCTGGGCCTCCAGCTGCTGGCCACGGCGCACGACACCGAGGCCCCGGGCGCCCCGCCCGGGATCGGGGGCGTGGCGTGAGCGACGACCGTTTCGAGCCGTACGACGACCGTGCACGCGCCGGCCGTGACCGCGGGAAGCAGGGCAGGCGCGAAGGGGACGGGGAGCTTCACGGGGACGCGGACACGGAGCCGAACGAGGAGCCGAGCGGGGACGCGGGCGCGCTCGCGGATCCGGGAAACGGGGCGGACGGTACGCGCGGGCGGCCGGCGCTGGAGCACCGGGTGCTGGAGTCGCTGCTGGGCGCGTGGGCGCTGGCCGCCTGCACGCCGGAGGAGACGGCGGCCGTCGAGGAGCACCTCGGCGCGTGCGGGGCCTGCGCCGACGAGGCCCTGCGCCTGCGGGGCGCCGTCGGGCTGCTGCAGCGGCCCGAGAGCCTCGACCTGGATCCGGGGCTGCGCACCCGCGTCCTGGAGACCTGCCTCCGGCGGCGCCCGCCGCGCATCCCCGTGCCGGACTGGGCCTGCGCCTACGACGCGGAGACGGCGCGGCTGGACGCGCTGCTCCAGGACTTCGGCGACACCGAGTGGCACGCGCCCGTACGGCTGCGCTGGTACGAGGCCGACGAGGCGGCCACCCGCCGGACCACCGTCGCCGGGGTCATCGCGCACCTGCTGGCGGTCGACGGGCTGGTCGCGGTCGCCCTCGGCCTGCCCGACCCGCTCGGCGGCCTCGCGCCCGGGCGGGCCACCCCGTCGGCCCGCACCGAGGCCTTCTGGCGCACAGTCCCCCGGCCGCCGACCCGCTCCGTGCGGGCGCCCTGGCGCGCGCAGACCCACGACCTGGTCCGGACGGTGTCCTTCACCGGCGGCACGGGGCGGCTGCCGGTCTCGTACGGCGGCTACGAGCTGCCGCTGCACGACGCGATGCTGGACCGCGCCTTCGAGTGCTGGGTCCACGGGGAGGACATCGCCGAGGCGGTGGACTACCCGTACGAGCCGCCGACCGGACGGCACCTGCACGGCATGGTCGACCTGGCCGCGCGGATGCTGCCGGCCGTCCTCGAAGCGCGCCGGCAGGCCGGGCACGAGGTCTCCACCGAACGGCGGCTGGTCGCGGCCGGCGCGCCGGGACGGAGCCTCCGGCTGGAGATCGAGGGGTCCGGCGGCGGGGAGTGGATGATCCCGCTGGACTCCCCGGCCGCCCGGGGGTCCGAGGAGCACGAGGTGGCCCACATAGCCCTCGACGGCTCGGAGTTCTGCCGCCTGGCCGCGGGCCACGTGTCCCCGCAGGAGGCGGCCGCCGGGCAGCTCGGGGACAAGGCCGCCATCCGGGACGTCCTGCTGGCGGCGGCCTCCATGAGCCGGATCTAGGACCTGGCCGGGTCCGGGACCCGCCCGGGACCAGAGCCCGGCCGGATCGGGACCCGCCCGGGATCGGGACCCGACGGGATCCGGGGCCCGCCCGGGAGCGGAACCCGGCCGGATCCGGCGTCCTCCCGGACGGCCCGGTGCCTGCCCACCGGACCGGACCGGGCGGGCACCGGCCGCCCGCTCCGGTCCCGCTCCCGCGCCGCCCGGGCCCCGGCAGGGCTCGGGCAGGGCCCCGGCAGGGTTCGGGCGGGGTCTCAGGCGAAGACCACCGTCCGCCGCCCGTTCAGCAGGATGCGGCGTTCCGCGTGCCACTTCACGGCGCGGGCCAGCGCCTGGCACTCCACGTCACGGCCGACGGCGACGAGCTGGTCGGGGGTGGCGTCGTGCCCCACCCGCTCGACCTCCTGCTCGATGATCGGGCCCTCGTCGAGGTCGGCGGTGACGTAGTGCGCGGTGGCGCCGATCAGCTTCACTCCCCGGGCGTGCGCCTGGTGGTACGGCTTCGCCCCCTTGAAGCTCGGCAGGAAGGAGTGGTGGATGTTGATGATCTGCCCGGAGAGCTGCTTGCACAGGTCGTCCGAGAGGACCTGCATGTAGCGGGCGAGCACGACGAGTTCGACGTCCTCCTCGCGCACGATCTCCAGCAGCCTCGCCTCGGCCTGCGCCTTGGTGTCCTTCGTCACCGGAATGTGGTGGAAGGGGATGTTGTACGACGCCACCAGCTCGGCGAAATCGGTGTGATTGGACACCACGCCGGCGATCTCCACCGGCAGCGCGCCGGTCCGGGCGCGGAACAGCAGGTCGTTCAGGCAGTGGCCGAACCTGCTGACCATCAGGACGATGCGCATCTTCTCGTCGCCCCGGCTTATCCGCCAGTCCATCTGGAAGGCGTCGCCGATCGCCGTGAAGCTCGCCCGCAGCTTCTCCACCGTCACGGGGGCGTCCGCGGAGAAGTGCACCCGCATGAAGAACAGCCCGGTGTCGTGGTCACCGAACTGCTGGCTGTCCTCGATGTTGCAACCGGTCATGAACAGGTAGCTCGACACGGCGTGCACGATGCCCTGCTTGTCGGGGCAGGACAGGGTCAGAACGTACTGGTCGGCCGGGGCCTCTGCTCGGATGGGCTGCTCACTCATGCGGAAAAGGGTCCCATACCCGGTTCCCGGCCGGGGGACCGTCCCGCTACGCGGACCGGGTCAGGATGTTCAGCACCTCGAGGGTCCGCGGCGGAGTGTCGGGGTCCTCCCCGTCACTGGCCGCCAGCCGCACGTGCGCGTCGCGCGCGGCGCGCACCGCGTCCGGCCAGCCCTCGTGCGCGAGGTAGGCGGTGACGGGCGCGTCCGGGCCCACCTGGTGCATGATCCGCAGCACGCGCAGCACCGCGGTGTCCACGAGCGCCGCCTCCTGCGAGTCGCGGAAGATCGTGCCCACGTACTTCTCGGCGGACCAGTTGTCCAGCCAGGTGTCCTCGACCAGCCGGTAGACCGCGTCGGTGACGTCGCCGTAGCCGTCCACACCGGCCAGCCAGACGCCGTGCTGGAACCCGGGGTCGGAAAGCATGTGCAGCGCGGAGCGCACATTGCTGCGCCAGCGCCACCATGGCATGTCGTTGAGGGGCATGCCGCCCATGGTGGAGGAGCGACGGCCGCGACGGGAAGAGTTCTCCGAACCTTGCACGGTCATCGATCGTACGTTTCCCGCCGTCACCGGTGGCACCGGACCCGGCAATTCACCTCCGCGTCACCGTCCGTCGACCGCGGGTCACCCCGTGCTTGGCCGTGTGGAGGAATCGTGCGGGGGCATGACCGGCAGTCCGCGCAACCGCAGCCGTCTCCGCAGCGGCTTCCTTCCCCGCCGCACCTCCCGGCCGTCCGGAGCCGGCGCCCTGGCCTCGGGTGCGCTGGCGGTGACGGTCCTGGCCACCGGGTGCGGAGTCGTCCCCGGTGCGGGGGGCGACGGCGACGAACCGATCACCGTCATGACCTGGGCTCCCGAGAAGACCAGCGCCACCAACAAGCCCGGCATGCCCGCCTTCGCCGAGGCCTACGCCCGCTGGGTGAACGCCGGGGGCGGCATCGGCGGCCGCAGGCTCGACGTGATCACCTGCAACGAGCGCAACGACGCCGTGGCCGCCTCGCGGTGCGCCCGGACCGCCGTCAAGGAGAACGTGGTCGCGGTCGTCGGCTCGTACAGCCAGCACGCCGACGCGTTCCTGCCGGCCCTCGAGGGCGCCGGCATCCCGTACATAGGCGGCTACGGCATCACCACCGACGAGTTCACCAGCCCGCTGTCCTACCCCGTCAACGGCGGCCAGCCGGCGCTGCTGGCGGGCCTCGGCCGCGTCCTCGCCGACGCCTGCGGGCCGGTCACCCTGATCCGCCCCGACACCATCGCGGGCGACCAGCTGCCCCCGCTGCTCGACTCGGGCCTGTCCGCGGGCGGCCACGGACCGGCCGCGGACCAGCGGGCGGCGGAGGAGGCCACCGAGTACGCCGGGCAGGCCGAGCGGGCCCTGGAGGCCAGCACCACCGACCCGGAGGCGGAAGGCTGCGTGGTACCCGCCCTCGGGGACCGCACCAGCACCTTCATGGACTCCTTCCGGCGCGCCCGCGCCGACCACCCGGACGTGCGGACCGCGACCGTGCTGGGCAGCGTCGACCAGACGACGCTCAACACGGCCGGCGGGGCGTCGAGCCCGTACGAGGGGTCGTACGTCACCGGCTGGTACCCGGCGTCGAGCGACGAGCTCTGGGACCCGATGAAGGACGTGATCAGGAGGGAGGCGTTCGGCGACAACCGGATCGACCCGGCCGACGCCGGGGTGCAGACGACCTGGATCGCCTACACGGTGTTCCGGCAGGTCGTCGAGTCGCTCGGCGGCGGCGAGGTGAGCGCCGACACGGTGACCAGGACGCTGAACAGCGGGCTGAAGGTCGGGACGGGCGGGCTCACCCCCACCCTGCGCTGGAAGTCCCGGGACAAGCTGGCCGCCGTCGGCTTCCCCCGGATGGTCAACGCCCACGTGACCATCCAGGAGGTCAGGGACGGCCGGCTGGTGTCCGGCCGCGACGGCTTCATCGACGTGACGGACACGCTGCACGACACCGACCTGGTCTGACGCCCCGGGGCGCGGCCCGCGCCCCGGCCGTCCGCGCCGGGCCCCGGCCGGTCACAGGTCGGTCGGCTGCCGTTCGGGCAGGCCGTGCTGCTTGGCGATCGCGTTCCACAGCTGGGCGGCCTTGGTCTTCTCGGCGGTCGCGGTGCCGCTGTCCCTGTTGGCCGCCTGGGTCTCCCCGGTCGTGCGGGCCTGGCCCTTGCGGCAGCCCTTCCTGCTCGCCGTCTGGTCGGCCCAGGCCGCGTAGTGGTTGTCGGCCGACGCCGACGCCTGCCACGCCTTGGTGAGCGCGTCGGTGAGCGCCGCGTGCTGGGGCAGCTTGTCCACCGACAGCTGGGAGAGGTCGGTGACCAGCTGGTTGCGCTGTCCGGCCGCCTCCCGCAGGTCCTCGGCCGCCTGCTGGAGGTCCTTGCAGGCCTTCACCTTCTCCACCGAGCTGATCACCGTGGACCGGCTGTCGCCGCTGTGCGCCAGCAGCTTGTCCAGTTCGACGGCCTGCTCCCGGACCGGGTCGACGGACGGCTCGGCGGACGGCTCGGCCGAGGGCGCCTCGCTCACGGCCCCGTCGGCGGAGACCGGCTGCTTCTTGCCGTCGTCGTCGCCGCCCCCGCCGCCGAGCAGCGCGCCCGCGCCGATGCCGAGGACCACGAGGCCGACGCCGACCGCGGCGATCAACGGCACCTTCGACCCCGTCCGGCCGCCCCGGCCGCCGGTGTCGCTCCCGCGGGCGGCACGCCGGCCGCCGCCGCCCTGCCCGGCCTGCGGGCGGGCGGGCTGCGGGTGCTCGATGCGGGGCATCTGCTGGGTGGACCCGGCCTGGCCCCCGTCGCCGCCCGAAGCGCGGAAGAGGTTGTCGAACTCGGCGGGCGGCTGCCGGTTCCCGTCCTCGGCGGGCCCCACGGAGGGGCCACCGGGCGCGGCCCCGTACGGCGCGCCCTGGGGCGGTCCCTGGGGCGGGCCGGTCACCGGGGCCATGAACTGGGTGGCCTCGGCGTCGGGGTTGCCCGCGGGCGCCGGCGGTCCGCCGGCCCGGCCCTGCGCGGACGGGCCCGGGTACGGGTTCGCCCCGGCGTGGTGTGCGGCGGGCATCTCGGGGGGCAGCGCTCCCGGGCCCACCG
Organism: Streptomyces prasinopilosus; assembly: GCF_001419695.1. Taxonomy (GTDB): domain Bacteria; phylum Actinomycetota; class Actinomycetes; order Streptomycetales; family Streptomycetaceae; genus Streptomyces; species Streptomyces prasinopilosus. Next base: position 2,297 of record NZ_LIRG01000320.1, on the reverse strand, counting down.
GGGGTATGAACTGCGTCGCGCCCTCGTCCGCGGGAGCGGCCGGGACCGGCGGGATGAACTGCGTCGCGCCCTCGTCCACGGGAGCGGCCGGGACCGGCGGCATGAACTGGGTGGCCCCCTCCGACCCGTCGGGCAGCGCGCCCGCGCCGCCGGGGCCGTACGCGCCGCCGGGGCCGCCGTACCCGAAGCCGTGCTGCGGCGGCATCTGGGCGCCCCCGCCCTGCTGCCCGTAGCCGTCCGGTGCTCCGGCCGCCGGCCCGTAGGCGTCCCCGCCGTGGTACCCGCCGTAGCCGGGTCCCTGACCGGTGGCCTGCGGCGGCATCTGCGCGGACGGGCCGCCGGCGTCCTGGCCGTACGGGGAGGGGGTGCCGTGGGTCTCGCCGTGGGCCGGGGGCCGCGCGTCCTCGGGCGGCAGCGGGCCCGGGCCCTGCTGTCCCGCGGCCGGTCCCCGGGCGCCCCAGGGGGCCGGTTCCTGACCGCCCCACTGCGGGCCGGGCGGGGACTGCCACTCCTGGCCGGACGGCGGGGCCGGCGCGTGCTGCTGCTGTCCGGCCCCCCACGGCGTGCCCCAGGTCCCCTCGCCGGACGGCGCCGGGCCGGGTTCCCGCCCGCCCGGTGCGACCGGGCCGGCCCCGGCCCCCGTGCTGCCCGGCAGCAAGGGCTCGCCGCCGTCGGAGGGCAGCACGATGCCTTCGCGCGCGGGGCGCGCCGAGGGCTCCTCGCCCTGTCCACTCTGCGTCACCGGGACTCCTACCAATGGGGGACCTTGTGGCTCGTCGGCTCACGCTACCGGGTCCCCGGAGCCCGGTGCCACGCAGCACAGGACCTGACCTCATGCCCTGTGAGCGCGGTAACAAAACCGGATCACCGCACGCTGTTCATGGCACCTCTTCCGCCCCGCTCCCCCGGCGACCCGGCACGGCCCGCGCGTTCACCCGGAACCGTCCGGTGCGTTCACCGCCCGCCGCCCGCCGCCGAGTTCGCGCGGCGGGCGGGATCCCGGCCGCACCGGACCCCGCCGTCCGGCCGTCGCGGCGGCGGGCCGGCGCCACCGCGACGCCGTGTTCACGCCGCCGCGGGCAGGGCCATGCGCGCGCCGAACTCCCGCACCACCGGCTCCTCCTGATACGGCTCCAGCCGCTGCTGGAAGTCCTCCAGGTACTCGGCGCCCCGGTGGGACCTGAGCCCGTCCAGCAGTTCCACCGCCTTCAGGCCCGTGCTGCAGGCCTGTTCGACCTCCCGCTGCTGCACCTGTGCCGTGGCGAGCAGCACGTAGCCGATCGCCCGGCGCCGCACCCGCGTCACGGGATGTCCGGCCAGCGCCTCGCGCGCGCACCGGGCGGCGGCCTCGGCCTGCCCCAGGTCCCGGTGGCAGTGCGCCAACTCGTCGGCCAGGTAGGCCCGGTCGAAATGGGTGATCCACGCGGGGTCGTCCCCCGCGGCCGGGTCGGCCGCCTCCATGGCGTCGATCGCGCGCCCGGCCGCCTCCTGCGCGGCCTGCGCGTCCCCCATCAGGGCGTGGCCGCGCGCCTCCGCCGCCCGGAACATCGCCTCCGCCCGGGGGGTCGCCCGCCCGCGCGCGCCCTCCTGCGCGGCCCGGGCCAACTGCGCGATCTCACGCGGGTTTCCGAGCTGTGCGGCCAGGTGGCTCATGGAGGCGGCGAGCACGTACCCGCCGTACCCGCGGTCGCCGGCCGCCTGGGACAGCCGCAGCGCCTGGATGTAGTAGCGCTGGGCGAGACCGGGCTGCCCGGTGTCGACGGCCATGTACCCGGCCAGTTCGGTCAGCCGGGCGACCGCCGCGAACAACTCCCGTCCCACGGCCTCCCGGTACGAGCCGGCCAGCAGCCCGGAGACGACGCTGTTGAGGTAGTGCACGACGACCGGGCGCACGTGCCCGCTGCCGTACTGGTGGTCCAGGTCCACCAGGGACCCCGTCATGGCCCGCACGGCCTCCACGTCGGACCGCCCGACCCGCGGCCCGGCCGAGCGCGCCACCTGCGGATCGGGGGCGGAGATCAGCCAGTCCCGGCTCGGCTCCACCAGCGCGGACGAGGCGACGGAGGAGCCGGACAGGAAGTCCCGCCGGCCCACGTCGCTGCGCCACAGCTCGCAGACCTGCTCCATGGCCCCCAGCACCGTCGGCGAGAACTGGAGACCGACGCCCGAGGCGAGGTTCTTGCCGTTGGCCATGCCGATCTCGTCGATCGTGACCGTACGGCCCAGCTTGCGGCCGAGCGCCTCCGCGATGATCGCCGGTGCCCGGCCCCGCGGCTGCTGTCCGCGCAGCCAGCGGG
>NZ_LIRG01000032.1 GCF_001419695.1 Streptomyces prasinopilosus | reverse complement strand
AGCACCGGCCCGGGACGCCCCCCGGGGGCGGCGTTCGTGACCCGGCGGGCGTCCCGGGCCGGTGCTCAGCAGGCGTCCCGGATCAGCTCGGCGAGATCGTGGTCCAGGTCGAGCTGGAGGTGTTCCAGGCCGGCCGGCACGAGTTCGCCGGTCGCCTCCAGGAACCGCCGTATCTCGCCCGAGCGGACGTGCACGACGGCGGTCCCCTCCGGAGCGTGGAACTCCAGCACGGTCCGGTCGTAGCCGTACGGCCGCACGCGGACGTCGCCGTGGCCCTCGGGCTCGTCCAGTCCCGCGGTGAGCAGCTCGCGGGCGAAGGTCCAACAGACCTCGACGCCCTCCAGGGTGGCGGGAGCGGGGAAGGACATGCGGACGGCGAACGGATCGCTCCGGTCGTAGTGCAGAGTGGCGGGAATACTCGCCATCCGCGGCGCGGCGGCGACGAGACGGGCCTCGACGGGCTGCTCGATGACGGTGGACAACGCCTTGCTCCCTCGTGACGGCTGGACAGCTTCCGGGCGGATAGGGCGGGCTACTCAAAGAGACGACGGAATCGGCCGATCCGTGCCCACCGGAACAGCGTGACCTCCGTCACCGCCTTCCTGCGCCGGTGTGATCAGGCTTCCCCGGGACGGGTGTTGCATGCGGCATGTGCGGGGTGCCGTGCACGCCGAGGGCCCGGGAGACCCCGCAGGGGCCGCTCCTCCGGGCCCCGGCGCCGGCACGCGGACAAAGCCCACGACCGTGCCGAGCACCGGGCGTGCCCCGGTCGCGCACGCGTCGACCGGCCGGACTGCCGGGCGCCGCCGGGGTGCCGACGGGGAGGCTCGGGTCACGACGCGGCGTGGTCGGCGAGCGAGGGCTCCGGCAGGCCGAAGGCGCTGTCCGCCTCCGCGGTGACGGCGGCGGGGAGCCGGGCGTCGTCCCGGCAGGCGAGGGTGAGTTCCCGGATGCGCTGGAACAGGGTGCGGTGCACGGCGCCGAGCAGGGCGGCGGCG
>NZ_LIRG01000319.1 GCF_001419695.1 Streptomyces prasinopilosus | reverse complement strand
GCGGCGCCGCGGGCATCCCCACCTCCTTCTACGAGGACCGCCTCGCCGCCGGCACCCCGGTCGTCCGCGTCATGACGAACACCCCCGCCCTGGTCGACGAGGCCATGTCGGTCATCTCCGCCGGCAGCCACGCCACCCCGCAGCACCTCGCCCACACCGAGGAGATCTTCGGCGCCGTCGGCAAGACGCTCCGCGTCCCCGAGTCGCAGCAGGACGCCTGCACCGCCCTGTCCGGCTCCGGCCCGGCGTATTTCTTCTACCTGGTCGAAGCCATGACGGACGCCGGCATCCTGCTCGGCCTGCCCCGCGACAAGGCCCACGACCTGATCGTCCAGTCCGCGATCGGCGCCGCGACCATGCTCCGCGACAGCGGCGAGCACCCCGTACGGCTCCGCGAGAACGTGACCTCCCCCGCCGGCACCACCATCAACGCCATCCGCGAACTCGAGAACCACGGCGTACGGGCCGCCCTCATCGCCGCCCTCGAAGCCGCCCGCGACCGCAGCCGCGAACTGGCCTCCGGCACCAAGGACTGAGGACGGGCCCCGCCCGGGGGCGCCCACGACCGGGCGCCCCGCCGGCCCCTGCCCCTCACACCATCGCGGCGAGCACGTCCGCCGACATCACCACGCGCGCGAACCCGCCCCCGTGCAACGTCACCGCCGACGCCCGCGCCGCCTCGTCCGCGTCGCACCGCCAGCCGAACGGCCCCTCCACGTCGAAGGTGTACGTCGCGTCGAACACGACCACCACGTCGTAGCCGAGGTTCCCGCCCACCCGGGCCGTCGTCTCCACACACATGTTGGTCTGGATCCCGACCAGCACCACCTGGGAGATCCCCGAATCCTCCAGCCAGGCACCGAGATCCGGCGCGCCGTGGAACGCCGAGTTCACGCTCTTCGTCACCAGCAGCTCGGCGCCCCCGCCTCCCTTCCCGCGCCGCCGCTCCACGTACTCCTTGAACCCGTTGCCCGGCTGTCCCGGACGCAGGGGCGACGCCGGCTCGACCGAGTCGTGCCGCACGAACACCACCGGCCGCCCCGACGCCTGCCACGCGTCGAGCAGCCCGGCGATGTTCCCGTCCGCCCCGGGGTGGTTCCGCCGCCCCCAGAAACCGAGGTCCTCGAAACCCCGCTGCACGTCGACGACCACCAGCGCCGCGTTCTCCGCAATCTCCATGACCTGATCGTGCCGCCCCCGCACCCCGCCTCCCAGGGGCACGGAGGTCAACGACCGACGACTTGCTGCCAGGCGGGCCGGTCCGAGCCGAACACCGGGCCCGGCCCGGAGACGGGGCGGGCCACGTCCTGAAGCGGGGGCCGGGTGGCGATCGGGGCAGAGAGTTGACACGCCCCGGCGTCCTCCGTACTGTTCTCCGAGTTGTCCGACGTGAGTACCGACTCCGGTCGGCCCCGGACAGCCATTCCGTAGGTACCGCACCAGCACGATGGCAGGCGTCTGTCTGCCGTCATGGCATTGGTGTGCGTATTCGCGAAATGAGGAATCCGCGTTCGAAAGGACGCAGGCCCCCGATTAGCTCGGGGGGCAGGGAATCCGCTACAGTCTCACTCGTCGGAACGGCCCAACGGCCGGTAAAGACAAACCCCGCTGACCGGGGGTCAGACCGAAGAAGAAGATCTGATAGAGTCGGAACCGCCGGAAAGGGAAACGCGCAAGCGGAAAACCCCAAACGGCGGAAAACGGCGAAAGCCACCGAGGACATCGCACCGGAAACGGTCTGATAGAGTCGGAAACGCAGAACCGAAGGGAAGCGCCCGGAGGAAAGCCCGCGAGGGCCGGTACGAAGGAAGCGTCCGTTCCTTGAGAACTCAACAGCGTGCCAAAAATCAACGCCAGATATGTTGATACCCCGACGACACGGACACCGTCCGGATCGTTGAGGTTCCTTTGCAGTAAACACAGCGAGGACGCTGGACACGACCGGGCCCATTCCGCCCGGCGTGCCGCTCTCGTGCATGTGTCACCGGAGTACCGGTAAACATTCACGGA
>NZ_LIRG01000318.1 GCF_001419695.1 Streptomyces prasinopilosus | reverse complement strand
CTCGGTCGCCGGCTGACGAAGCCCGCCGGACCCGCCGGACCCGTCCGTCCCCCCGGCCGGCCGCCCGGCCCGTCCTGCCCGGAGCGACTCCGGGCAGGACCGTTTCTCCCCCACGGATCGGCAGCGCACAAATCCGGCGGGTACAGTGCGGAAACCAGCAGACCCGAGTGTGTGAGGCCCCCGCACGTGTTGACGCAGACCACTTCCCGGGTCCTCGAACCGAGTGACCTGGACGCCGCCCTCGCCGTCCTCGACCGCGAGCCGGTGACGAACGCCTTCGTGGCCTCCCGGGTGCAGGTCGCGGGCCTGGACCCGTGGCGGCTCGGCGGCGAGATGTGGGGCTGGTACGAGGACGGCATGCTCACGTCCCTGTGCTACGCGGGCGCCAACCTGGTCCCCATCTGCGCCACCCCCCGGGCCGTCCGCGCCTTCGCCGACCGCGCCCGCCGGGCCGGCCGGCGCTGCTCCTCCGTCGTCGGCCCCGCCACCCCCACCGCCGCACTGTGGCGGCTGCTCGAACCCCAGTGGGGCCCCGCCCGCGAGGTCCGCGCCCACCAGCCCCTGATGGCCGCCGACCGCCTGCCCGAGGACATCACCCCGGACCCCTACGTCCGCCGCGTCCGCAAGGACGAGATGGAAAAGATCATGCCGGCCTGCGTGGCGATGTTCACCGAGGAGGTCGGGATATCCCCGCTGGCCGGCGACGGCGGCCTGCTCTACCAGGCCCGGGTCGCCGAACTCGTCGGCGCCGGACGGGCCTTCGCCCGTTTCGACGCCGAGGGCAAGGTCGTCTTCAAGGCCGAGATCGGCGCCGCCACCGACCGCGCCTGCCAGATCCAGGGCGTGTGGGTGGCACCCGAACACCGCGGCAGGGGCCTCGCCGCCCCCGGCATGGCGGCCGTGCTCCGCTACGCCCTCGCGGACATCGCCCCCGTGACGAGCCTCTACGTCAACGACTTCAACACCCCCGCACGCCGGACCTACCGGCGCGTGGGATTCCGGGAGGTCGGCGAGTTCATGAGCATCCTGTTCTGACCCCGCGGTCTCCCACCGCCCCCTGTAGTCTCCCCGGCATGCTGCGCTTTCCCGGTCACGGGCCCCTCCGCCCCGACGACGTCGTGATCGGCCCCCTCGACCTCGCCGCCCACGTCGACGAGGCCCTGGAGGTCCAGGCGAAGGCGTTCGGCCTCGGCCCCGACGAGGTGGCCGTGCGCCGGCAGATCGTGCTGCGCCACATGACCCTGCCGGGAGCCAGGGCCTTCGGTGCCACCGTCGGCGGCCGCCTCGTCGGCTTCGTCTACGGCATGCCCAACGACCGCGCCCACTGGTGGTCCACGGTCGTCGAACCCCACCTGCGGGCCCGGGGCCGGGACGACTGGCTCGACGGCTCCTTCGTCATCACCGAACTCCACGTCCACCCGCGCTACCAGAAGCACGGCATCGGCCGCTCCCTGATCACCACGATCACCGACGGCGCCGACGAACCCCGCTCGATCCTCTCCGCCATCGACGTCGAGAGCCCCGCCCGCGGCCTGTACCGCTCCCTCGGCTACGAGGACCTCGCCCGCCGCGTCCACTTCCCCAGCGCCCCCAAGCCGTACGCCGTGATGGGCGCCCCCCTGCCGCTCCGCCGCGCACCGGACCGCGGGGACCGGAAGGACCGGTAGGACCACCGGGGCCACAACCGATTTCCACCGCCCCGTCCCGTCCCGCTAACCTCCAGGCATCACCCAGACGCAGCAGGAGTACGAGAACCATGGCGAACGCACCGGTCCAGCGCATGTCCCAGTTGATGGCGAAAACGCTGCGCGACGACCCGGCGGACGCCGAGGTCCTCAGCCACAAGCTGCTCGTCCGCGCGGGCTACGTGCGCCGCACCGCCGCCGGCATCTGGAGCTGGCTGCCCCTCGGCAAGAAGGTCCTCGCCAACGTCGAACGCGTCGTGCGCGAGGAGATGGACGCCATCGGCGCCCAGGAGGTCCTGCTCCCCGCCATCCTGCCGCGTGAGCCCTACGAGGCGACCGGCCGCTGGGAGGAGTACGGCCCCGAGCTGTTCCGCCTTCAGGACCGCAAGGGCGGCGACTACCTCCTCGGCCCCACCCACGAGGAGATCTTCACCCTCCTGGTGAAGGACCAGGCGTCCTCCTACAAGGACCTGCCGGTGATCCTCTACCAGATCCAGAGCAAGTACCGCGACGAGGCCCGCCCCCGCGCGGGCATCCTGCGCGGCCGCGAGTTCCTGATGAAGGACTCCTACTCCTTCGACCTCGACGACGAGGGCCTGAACGGGTCCTACGCCCTGCACCGCCAGGCGTACCAGCGGATCTTCGAGCGCCTCGGCCTCGACCACCGCATCTGCGCCGCCACCGCCGGCGCGATGGGCGGCTCCAAGTCGGAGGAGTTCCTCGCCCCCGCCGAGGCCGGGGAGGACACCTTCGCGGACTGCCCGAACTGCGACTTCGCCGCGAACACCGAGGCGGTCTCCTACGGGCTCAAGCCCGTCGACGGCTCCGCCGTCCCGGCCGCCGAGGACATCCCGACGCCCGACACCCCCACCATCGAGACCCTCGCCGCCTCGCTCGGCGTCCCCGCCTCGGCCACCCTGAAGAACCTGCTGGTCAAGGTCGACGGCGAGATCGTCGCCGTGGGCGTCCCCGGCGACCGGGAGGTCGACCTCGACAAGGTCGAGGCGCACTTCGCCCCGGCCGCCGTCGAACTGGTCACCGCCGAGGACTTCGTGGGCCGCCCCGACCTGGTGCGCGGCTACGTCGGCCCGCAGGGCCTGGAGAAGGTCCGCTACATCGCCGACCCGCGCGTGGCCCCGGGCACGGCCTGGATCACCGGGGCCAACCAGGAGGGCACCCACGCCAAGAACGTGGTCGCGGGCCGCGACTTCGAGGTCGACGCGTACGTGGACGTCGTGGTGGTCGAGGAGGGCGACCCCTGCCCCGTGTGCGGCACCGGCCTCCGGCTCGACCGCGCCATCGAGATCGGCCACATCTTCCAGCTGGGCCGCAAGTACGCCGACGCCCTCAAGCTCGACGTCCTCGGACAGCAGGGCAAGCCCGTCCGCGTCACCATGGGCTCCTACGGCATCGGCGTCTCCCGCGCGGTGGCGGCCCTGGCCGAGCAGACCGCCGACGACAAGGGCCTGTGCTGGCCCAAGGAGGTCGCCCCGGCCGACGTCCACGTGGTCGCCGCGGGCAAGGCCCTGCAGACCGAGCTCGCCCTCGACGTCTCCGCCCGGCTCTCCGCCGCCGGGGTCCGCGTCCTGGTGGACGACCGCGCGGGCGTCTCGCCGGGGGTGAAGTTCACCGACTCCGAGCTGATCGGCGTCCCGCAGATCCTGGTCGCCGGCCGCCGCTCCGCGGAGGGCGTCGTCGAGCTGAAGGACCGCCGCACCGGTGAACGCGAGGAACTCACCGTGGACGAGGCCATCGCCCGCCTCACGGCCTGAGCCCACCACCACCGAAAGCCCGCGCGGAACCGTCCCGCGCGGGCTTTCGGCGCCCTCGCGCGGTGTCAGAGCCAGCCGGCGAACTCCAGGAGGAGTTCCGCGTCCCGGTCCCGGCCGACGCGCCGGGCGCGCACACCGGACTCCACCGCGCGGAACAGCGTCCAGCCGCGCAGACGCTCCCGGTCGACCTCCAGGGAATCCGCCAGACGCTTCACCCGACGGCGGGTCGTCGCCGCGCCGGAGGGCTGGGCGACGAGGTCCTCCACGCGGTCGCGGACCAGCCGGGCCAGGTCGAAGGCGTGCTCACCCACGACCGGGTCCGGACCCACCGCCAGCCACGGCATCCGCTCGGCGGAGAGCACCTTGCTCTGCCGGAACGTGCCGTGCAGCAGCCGGTGCTCGGGCGGTGCGGCCAGCAGCTCCTCGCGCGCCGCCAGCGCCGCGGACACCAGGGGCGCCGTCTCGGGGGAGTCCGCGGCACCCGCCCGCATCGCCTCGGCCTGCCGGCCGGTCCGCTCGGCCACCGTCTCGAAGGCGTGGGCGGCGTCCCCGGCGGGTGGCTCGACCCACAGCCGCCGCAGCGTCGCGGCGGCCTCCAGCAGGGCCTTCGCCTCCGGCAACGACCGCACCGAGACGTCCGGGTGCAGCCGCTCCAGCAGCAGCGCCCCGTCCGGGGAGGAGGGCTCCAGCAACCGGACCGCGCCCAGCCCGTTCCAGTGGGCCAGTGCGGCCCGCTCGCTCTGGGGCCGGGCCCGCGCGGGGGCCAGCTTCAGCACGGCGGGCACGCCGTCGGCCGTCCGCACCAGCACCACCAGGCTGCTGCGGCCCCCGGGCACCTGCACGCGTTCCACGCTCAGCCCGCGCAGCGCGACGGCCCCGCGCACCGCCCCGGGCAGCCCTTCCAGCCAGTCCACGCCGCTGTCGGGAGCCGTTTCACCCAGCGCCCTCACCAGACGCTGCGGCGGTTCGAAGACCATGCGCGAGCCCGTTCCCTTCCTGCCCTTCGTGCCGTACGCGGCACCTGCCGTCCCCTCACGCCGCCCCGGCACGCCCTCGCGTGCGGTCCCCTCACACCGCCGGCACCGACGGAGTCCCCGAGGGCGGTCCGGCCCGTTCGGCGAGCCCGGGGAAGGCTACGCTCTCCCCGCTCCAGCGCGCCGCCCGCACCGCGGCCTCCCGCAGCGCCTCGGCCGCCGCACGGCGCCGTTCGCCCCCGCTCGCGCGCACCAGGTCCGAGTACACCGCGGCGACCCGGTTCTCCAGCACCGCCGCGAGCCGCACGGCCGCGGCCGGGTCCGGTACCCCGAACGGCAGCGCGTACCCCGCGGCCGCGGCCACGGGGTCGGCGCCCATGTCCCGCACCTCGCGCACCAGCGCGTCCCGGCGGGCGCGGTGCGCGTCGTAGGCGGAACGCGCCTCCGTCCGCCGTCCGCCGGCGATCCGCCCGCCGACGACCCCGTACCCGTACACCGCCGCGTGCTCCGCCGCCAGGGCCGCCTGAAGCGCCCGCAGCTCCCGGTCCTGCGCCTCGCTCATCCGTCAGCCCTCCGTCAGCAGGAACGCGTGCGCCGCGCCGGCCGCCGCCACCGACGCCAGCAGCCCGGCCAGTTCGGCCGGTGCGTCGAGCAGTGCCTCCAGGCGCCGGGCGGCGATCTCCCGCTCGGCGGCGGCGAGCCCGGAGAGGGCGTCCTCCTCCTTCGCCGGCACCGGTGCCGGGGCGGACGGCCCCGCCCCGGTGGGGGCCGGCGACCCCGGCGACGCCGACGCCGGCCCCGCCGCGGTCCCGAGGTCCTCGAAGGCCCTCGCGTGCCGCACGGCGTTCTCGCGCAACGGACCCAGCCGCCGCGCGAGCCCGGCGTGCGCCGCGATCACGGCGTCGTACCGCCGGGCCAGCTCCCGGCTGTCACGCGCCGCACGCGCACGTGCCCGCTCGGACGCCGGGGAGGGGGAGCCGGCCGAGGGACCGGGGTCCCGGGGCCCGGCGGAACAGCCCGCCGCGAGCAGGGCCGCCGGGGCGACGGCGAGCAGACTCCTTCTGCGCGGCCCCGTACGGGCGCGCGGAGCAGGGGGGAACGGCACGGCAGACGTCCTCGGGGCTCGTACGGAACGTGGCGACGGATGGAGGGCCCCGGGCCCCGCCGCCGCACTCCCGTCCGCCGGGCGGCGCCACGCGCGCACTCCCGCCGCACCGGACCCCGGCCCGGGCGCACCCGGGGTTCAGGGCCGGTGCGGCGGGAACACGCACCTGGCGCCGCCCGGCCCGCCCTTCGGACGGGCGGGGGAGGTGCGGCGGCGGGGCCTGGGCCCGTGATCACGGTACCCGTGGATCTCCCCGGCGGCGCTCAGCGGCACCCCCCGTGACGGGTGGACGGCATCACCCCTCGCGACCGGATACCCTTTGACCAGACACGCGCACCGTCCCACAACAGCACACGCGGCCGAGGAGTCACCCGGATGAGCAGCACCCAGAGCGAGAGGCTTCGAGAACTTCTGGAACCGCTCGTCAGCTCGCAGGGCCTCGATCTCGAGGAGATCGCCGTGGACACGGTCGGCCGCAAGCGGGTGCTGCGCGTCGTGGTCGACTCGGACACCGGCGCGGATCTGGACCGCATCGCCGATGTGAGCCGCGCGCTCTCGGCGAAGCTCGACGAGACCGACGCGATGGGCGACGGCGAGTACACGCTCGAAGTCGGGACCCCGGGTGCCGAACGCCCCCTCACCGAACACCGCCACTACGTGCGCGCCACGGGCCGCCTGGTGGGCTTCCGGCTGACGGCGGGCGACGAACTGGCCGCCCGGATCCTGCGGGTCGACGACGAGGGCCTCGACCTCGAGGTGCCCGGCGTCAAGGGCCGCAAGCCCACCGCGCGCCGGCTGGCCTTCGACGACATCGACAGGGCGCGCGTCCAGGTCGAGTTCAACCGCAAGGACGACAGGTCCGCCGTGCGGGACGCGACCGGAACCGACGACACGAACGACACGAACGACGAGACGGAAGAGGAGGCGTAGCCGTGGACATCGACATGAGCGCCCTGCGGGGTCTGGTGCGGGAGAAGGAGATCTCCTTCGACCTGCTGGTCGAGGCCATCGAGTCGGCCCTCCTCATCGCCTACCACCGCACCGAGGGAAGCCGCCGCCACGCGCGCGTGAAGCTCGACCGGGAGACCGGGCATGTGACGGTGTGGGCGAAGGAGGACCCCGAGGACCTCGACGAGGGCCAGGAGGCCCGCGAGTTCGACGACACCCCGTCCGACTTCGGCCGCATCGCCGCCACCACGGCCAAGCAGGTCATCCTGCAGCGCCTGCGCGACGCCGAGGACGACGCGACGCTCGGCGAGTACGCCGGCCGTGAGGGCGACATCGTCACCGGCGTGGTCCAGCAGGGCCGCGACCCGAAGAACGTCCTGGTCGACATCGGCAAGCTGGAGGCCATCCTGCCGGTGCAGGAGCAGGTGCCCGGCGAGACCTACTCGCACGGCCTGCGGCTGCGCAGTTACGTCGTCCGGGTGGCGAAGGGCGTGCGCGGTCCGTCCGTCACCCTGTCGCGCACCCACCCCAATCTGGTGAAGAAGCTCTTCGCCCTGGAGGTGCCGGAGATCGCCGACGGCTCGGTGGAGATCTCCGCCATCGCCCGCGAGGCCGGCCACCGCACGAAGATCGCCGTCCGCTCCACCCGGTCCGGTCTGAACGCCAAGGGCGCCTGCATCGGCCCCATGGGCGGCCGCGTCCGCAACGTGATGGGCGAGCTGAACGGCGAGAAGATCGACATCGTCGACTGGTCGGACGACCCGGCCGAGATGGTGGCCAACGCGCTCTCCCCGGCCCGCGTCACCAAGGTCGAGGTCGTGGACCTGGCGGCCCGGTCGGCCCGGGTGACCGTGCCGGACTACCAGCTGTCCCTGGCGATCGGCAAGGAGGGGCAGAACGCCCGTCTGGCCGCCCGCCTGACCGGCTGGCGGATCGACATCCGGCCGGACACGGAACAGCCGGGGGAATAGATCCAAGCCGCCGCGCGCTGAGATCACGACAGTCTTGCGCGCGACACCTGTTCGATACATGCCCCAAAGGGGTGAGGTCGCTCCGGGGAGGTAGACTTGGGAGCGTCTGGCCGGACACCTACCCGCGCGCGCCCAGAGCGCACCTGCGTGGGCTGCCGGGAGCGAGCGGTCAAGAACGAGCTGCTGCGGATCGTGACGATCGAGGACGCGTGCGTCCCCGATCCACGCGGTACGCTGCCCGGCCGGGGTGCGTATGTGCACCCCGCCCCGGTCTGTCTCGACCAGGCGGTGCGCCGAAGGGCGTTTCCGCGGGCGCTCCGCGTCCCGGGACCGCTCGACGTAAAGGCGTTGCGCCACTACGTCGAGCAGGCACAGGGTTGCGACAGCAATCCGTAGGAAGACATGCCGCGCGGAACCCCCCGCCGCGGTCTGGTACCTCGCGAGTCGAAAGCAGGTCGAGATTGCGATGAGCACTCGATGAGTACGCGATGAGTACGCCCATGAACTAGCGACGGTCCGGACGCAACCCGGACCTCAAAGGAGCGAAGTGGCTAAGGTCCGGGTCTACGAACTCGCCAAGGAGTTCGGTGTCGAGAGCAAGGTCGTCATGGCCAAGCTCCAAGAGCTCGGTGAATTCGTCCGTTCGGCGTCTTCGACGATCGAAGCGCCCGTAGTACGCAAGCTGACCGACGCGTTCCAGCAGGGCGGGGGCAACGGCAAGTCCGGTGCCAAGCCCGGCGCGCCCAGGAAGGCCGCGCCCAGGCCCGCGCCGTCCCCGGCGCAGGCACGTCCGGCAGCACCGCGGCCGCCGGCCGCACCCAAGCCCCCCGCGGCGCAGCAGCCCGCGGCCCCGTCGGCGCCCGCTCCGGCGGCCCCCGGTCCGCGTCCGACGCCGGGCCCGCGCCCCGCG
>NZ_LIRG01000317.1 GCF_001419695.1 Streptomyces prasinopilosus | reverse complement strand
GGGCTGGGCGATCGCGGTGACCGGCGGATCGGTGTGCACGAACCAGGGGATGTCGTCGAACGCGGCGAGCCCGATGTCCTCCGGGACCCGCAGCCCGCGCGCCCGTACGGCGTCCAGCGCGCCGAGCGCCATCAGGTTGTCGGCGGCGAAGACGGCCTCGGGCGGCTCGGCCAGGCCGAGGAAGCCCTCGGTGACCCGGCGGCCGCTGTCGGCCTGGAAGTCGCCCTGGCCGATGTAGGCCTCGGGGAGGGGGAGCCCGTACGCGCCGAGCGCCTCGCGGAAGGCGTCGACGCGCTCGCGCCCGGTCGTGGTGGCGGCCGGCCCCGCGATGATCGCGAGCCGCCGGTGCCCGAGCCCGTACAGGTGCGCCACCAGGTCCCGCACGGCACTCCGCCCGTCCGAGCGGACCACGGGCACGTCCACGCCGGGGATCCAGCGGTCGACGAAGACCATCGGCGTCCCCGCGCGGGCGGCCTCCAGCATCCGGGGCGAACCGCCGTCGGTGGGGGAGACCAGCAGCCCGTCGATCCGGCGGTCCAGCAGCGTCGTGACGTGGTGGTCCTGGAGGTCGGGCCGCTCGTCGGCGTTGCCGATGATGACGCTGTAGCCCAGCGCGCGGGCCTCCTCCTCGACGGAGCGGGCCAGTTCGGTGAAGTACGGGTTCATCACGTCGCTGATGACCAGGCCGAGGGTGCGGGTCTGGTGGGTGCGCAGCGACCGGGCGACGGCGTTCGGGCGGTAGCCCAGCGCCTCGACGGCGGCCAGTACCCGCTCGCGCGCGGCCGCGCTGACCGACGCGTGGTCGTTCAGGACCCGCGAGACCGTCGCGACGGACACGCCCGCCTCGGCGGCGACGTCCTTGATGCCCGCCATCGCCTCCACCTCCTCGTGGAATCGATTACATCCGCTGTGCACCAAGGATTGGAATCGATTACACGAGGGGAAACAAGGGGGTGCGGGTGGCCGACATCAAATCGTGACCGGGGCGCGGAGTGCCGTCGGTACTCCCTCTCGGCACCCCTCGCGGCGGGCCGGAACCGCTCGCTCACGACCGGCGTCGTGGTGTTCATGGAGCAGGGCGGGAGCACGATGGGCGAGGAGCCGGCGGGGTTGGAACTGCTGCTCGGCTTCCTTCTCATGGCGGCGATACCCACCGTCGTCGGAGGAGTGGTGGTCCTGTCCCTGGTCGGCCTAACGATGTGGGCGACGGCGCCACTGCGGCGGCGCAGGCGGGCGAAGGCCGAGGGTGGCCGGGCTCCGTCCGGTGGAGCGCGCGACTACTGAGCCGCGGCGACGGAACGCCTCGACCGGCGTGGGCCGCGGACCGGCCGGGCGTCGGGGTGCGGTTCAACGCGTCGGAGGCGTCGGTCGTCACGCCGGCGGCGGAGGCGACCCGCCGGTCGGGCCGGCGACGGACCGCTTCGGGTGGCCCTCGGGCGGCCGGTCGTCCGGCGACGGGGCAGCGGCGAGCCCGGTGCGGGTCGCATGCCCGGAACCGCTTGTCCACCGCCGCCGCACGCACCGGAATCTCCTGCGTGAACGCTCACGAGGGCGGGCGGTTGCGGTGCCTACGCATCTGCCGGGCGGGTGAACCCGTAGGAGCGCTCGACCCTGGCCACGTGGAGCGAGAACGAGGCGTACCAGTGCTCCCGTCCGTGTGTGCGGGCCGGGGTGTGCTCCGTGTGCTCCCGCCAAGCGGCGATCGACTCCTCGTCCCTCCAGTACGACACCGTGATCCCCAAGCCGTCCGCACCGCGAGCGGAATCGACGCCGAGGAATCCCGGCTGCTCGGCGGCCAGCTCCAGCAGCCGCTCGGCCGTCTCCCCGTAGCCGTCGTCGACGGCGGTCCGCACGGCGGTGAACACCACGGCGTAGTAGGGCGGGTCGGGCAGCGACGCGGGCGCGGGATCGGTCACGGAGGTCCTTCCGACAGGCGGCACCGGCAGTACTGCCTCAGACGGTCTCGCACACCCGCTCGAACTCGCAATCTCCCCCGCCCGGTTGTCGGCCGATGCTCCTGGAGGGCCTGTCGGGCCGATCGTGCCGGAGTCGGACCTGCCGCGAGTACCTGCTGCGCCCTCGGGGCATTGTCATGCGCCGCAAGTATCTTGCGGCGCATGGCAGTGGCTGACTGTCTTGTACCGCATGACAAAAGGGCTGCCCGCTACCGGTGACCAGCGTCGTAGTCAGCTGCTGCGCGGAGTGCTCGATCTGTGCCTGCTGTCGCTGATCGCCGAACGGCCGCGCTACGGCTTCGAGTTCGTGGAGGCACTCGCCGACAACGGGCTCGATCTCGTGAGCGAGGACAGTATCTATCCGCTGCTCGCCCGGCTGGAGCGGGAGAGGTTTGTCTCCTCCTATCGTGCCCCGTCGGCCAGCGGGGGCGCTCCACGCAAGTACTACCGCCTGACCGAAGCGGGCCGTGCCGAACTGACGAGCGGCCGGGCCGTGTGGCATGCCTTCAGCGGGCGTGTGGGGCGGATCCTGACCGACACCGGACCCACGGGGGGGGAAGCGCACCATGACGGACCGGCGCACCATGACGAATCAGCAGGTACTCGCGGTCTGCCGCAGCAACTGGGAGTACCGGGGCATCGACGACGGATCCGTCCGGGAGATGCTCGAGGAGCTCTCCGTTCATCTGGAGGAAGCGGTAGCCGCGGGCCGCACGCCCCAGGACGTCGTGGGCGGCGATGTCAAGGAGTTCGCCGCGTCCTGGGGATCGGCGGGAACCTGGCGGTCGCCCTGGTCGCCGGCTCGGCCGCGGTGCTGCTCTCCCGGTGGCTCGGCGGTGACGGGACGCTGTTCACACTGCCGCTGTGGGTGGCCCCGGTGCTGATCCTTCCCGGACTGCCCTACGCCGTCGCCGAGATGAGGGGCAGGAGGCGCACCGCGCCCCGGCGTTGACCAGGACCCGTCCGCCCCGTCATGCGGCTGTCCGACTCCGGTCCCCGGCGACGGCAGGAGTGCGTGGAGAGAGCGAAACCGCCCACCCGCGGCGGCGCCCGTGACGCGAAGGCACCCCCTCATGAGCCGAGACCGTGCGGCTCTCCCCGCTGCGTTCGACCACTGCGTCCGTGACGGAACCCCGCGGGGGAATCGCTCCCGAGCCCCGCGTCTCCCCGCATGCAGCGCACGAAGTCGTGCTTCTTCCCCGGGACGCACGACTGACGGACGGTGACCCTCCGGGGAGGACAGGGGAGCTGGAGAGGGCGTTGCGGGGCGGGCTCGGCGGTGCTGCCCGGCGGGGCGGCCGGCTGTTCGTGCGGGTGGTTCTCCTCGTCCGTCCGCGGGAGGGAGTCCCGATGTGTGCTCTCCCCGGGGTGCCCGTCCGCGCCGCGGGGAGCACGCACCGTCCCGAAGGCGTGAGCACTTCGGCCACTTCTGTCCTGGTACCGCTCATCCGAGCGTCCAAGTGACACATTCCCGCCGACTGCTCACGGTTTCCGGCAAGGCAGCCGTCCCCGCCCCCGAGGCGCCGGGGCCACCCGACATCCCCGCACCACCCGAGAGGACGGACACCATCCGGAACCCGGGCCCTCCTGGAATCCGCCAAGGGCTGTGCGGAGGAAGCCGAGCGACCTCCCGACGGTGTCCACGGGGGGAACGAGCGCAAGCGGCGCCTGTGCGCCCAGGCTCGTGCGCGCACGGCGCGGCAGCGCCCTTCCGAGCCGGGCCTCCCGTCCTCCACCCACCCGGCCCCCGTGGGAGGGAACGGGACCCGACCCTCCCCGTGCCGGCCATGCGTCCGGCCGGGTGCGTGCGCCGGCCCCGCCGGACCGCTCGAACGGCAAGCCCACCCTTGAGGAACCCGGTGGTCCGGGGCGGTTTCCCTCGGTCCATGACGAGGCGTGACCACCGAGAGGCGGTCGACGCGATCGCCTTCGGGTTCCGGACCGGGACGCGGCGGGCCTGCTCGCCGGAGGAGTACGGCGTCCTACGGGTCCACCGGCACGTGGCCGGAGCCCGCAAGAGAGGGCCCGGGCCGGCGCAGCGGCCGGTCACGCACGGCCGACGCCGTCCAGTTCGGCCATGTCCTCGTCGGAGAGGGCGAGCCCGGCGCCCGCGATGTTCTCGCGCAGGTGGGCGGTGGACGAGGTACCGGGGATGAGCAGGATGTTCGGCGAGCGCCGCATCAGCCAGGCCAGCGCGACCGACATCGGCGTCGCCCCCAGCCGGCTCGCGACCTGGGAGAGGGCCTCGGACTGGAGCGGCGTGAAGCCGCCCAGGGGGAAGAACGGCACGTAGGCGATGCCGTCGGCGGCGAGGGCGTCGACGAGGTCGTCGTCCTGGCGGTGGGCGAGGTTGTACATGTTCTGCACGCACACGACCGGGGCGATGCCGCGCGCCTCGGCGACCTGCTCCGCGGTGACGTTGCTGACGCCGAGGTGCCGGATCAGACCCTCTTGCCGGAGGGCGGCCAGTGTTTCGAACGCCTCGGCGATCGAGTCCGGCCGGGGGCCCTGGGCGTCGCCCATGCGCATGTTGACCAGGTCGAGGGCCTCGACACCGAGGGAGTCGAGGTTCTCGTGGACCTGCTGGCGCAGGTCCTCGGGGCGCCGGGCCGTGGGCCAGCCGCCCTGCGCGTCGCGGGTCGCGCCCACCTTGGTGGCGATGAACAGCGACTCCGGGTAGGGGTGCAGCGCTTCGCGGATCAGCTGGTTCGTGATGCGCGGTCCGTAGGCGTCGCTGGTGTCGATGTGGGTGATGCCGAGGCCGACCGCCTCGCGCAGGACGGCCAGGGCGCCGTCGTGGTCGGCGGGCGGCCCCATGACCCACGGGCCGGCGAGCTGCATCGCGCCGTAGCCGAACCGGGTGACGGTCGAGTCACCCAGCCTCCAGGTTCCGCCGGGAAGAGGAGGTGTGAAGGGGGTCTCCATCGCAGTGCCTTTCGCTTCTTGCCGGGGGTGGTGTCTCCGTCCCCCTTGCACCAGCATGGGAGAGCTGCTTCCCCTCGGGAAGTAGGCACTCTGAAGTGCGTAACTTCCCCGGAGGTGGACGGTGAGAGAGCAGTGACGACGACGAAGGCCGGGAAAAGGGCGCAGGCCAAGGCGGAGTACAACGCGTTCCTGGCGGTGTGCCCCAGCCGTCAGCTCCTCGACCGGATCTCGGACAAGTGGGTCGTCCTGATCCTGTGCGCACTGGGTGGTGACGCGTCCGAACGATCCGGCGCGTCGCACGCCCCGGAAGCGATGCGCTACTCCGAACTCGCCCGGCTGCTGGCGGGCGTCAGCCAGAAGATGCTGACCCAGACCCTGCGCGCCCTCGAGCGCGACGGCCTGCTCACCCGCACCGTGACACCCACGGTCCCCGTCACCGTCACCTACGAGCTGACCGACCTCGGCCTCTCGCTCCACCACGTGACCCGTGGGCTCAGGCAGTGGGCGCAGACCCACATGGACCAGGTCCTCAGCAGCCGTGAGGAGCACGACGCGGGAGCTTCCTAGCGAGGACGGTGTTCCCCGTCTTGGCCGAGGGCGGGGATGTGTCCGACCGTGAGGGACGTGCGGTGGGCGGATCGAGCCGCTGCTTCCGGACCGGACGCGCGACCGGTCCTGCGGCCGGAACGACGGGCGGCTGATCCGAACGAGACCGCTCAGGCGGTCTGGAGGAGGGCGGCCAGCTCGCACCACACGTACTTGCCCCGGTCGCCCTCCCGGGTCAGCGGCTGCCTGCCATCCCCACACGTCGGCGCAGGCCCGAACCAGTGCGAGACCCCGACCCGACTCCCACTCCTCCTCCCGCTCGAACGGCACCGGCGGCACCGGCGGCTCCGGTGGTTCGGGGTCCGCGCCCCACGCCCCGATCCGCAGCGTCCCCGGCGGCGACCAGCGCACGCGCAGGGCGGCGGGGCCCTTGGTGTGGCGCACGGCGTTGGACACCAACTCCGCGGCCAGCAGCTCGGCGACGTCGACGAGTCCGATCAGTCCGTGGACGGTCAGGATCAACCGGAGGGTACGGCGACTGATCGTGACGACGCGGAGGTCGTTGGGGATGTGGAGGGAGTACTCCCACGGTTCGTTTTCGGACATGCGTCAACTCCGTTCGGTAAGGGAGAGGTTCAGGAGGAGGGGCGGTGTCATTGCCGCAGGCGTCAGGACGGGACGAAGCGGTGCGCTTCCGGCGCCTTCCGCTCCACAGGGTGTGCGGCGCGTCACTGAACGTAGATCTAAATGTAGAGACGCCGCAAGCGGGTCGCGTAATCTGACTCCGAACGAGTCGCGTTTACGCGCGCGTTGGAACAGGGGATGGTCGAGAGTTTTGAGGCGTGAACCAACGGCACGTCAGATGCGTCTGGCGACTGAACTGCGCAGGCTTCGGGAAGCGGCAGGCCTCACCTCTCGGCAGGCCGCGGCGCTGCTCGGAGTGAGCCCCACCCAGATCACCCACATCGAGTCCGGGCTCGCGGGCGTGAGCGAGGAACGGCTCCGTCGTCTCGCGTCCCACTACGCCTGCACGGATGCAGAGTTCATTGACTCTCTGGTGGGCATGGCTACAGACCGGACGCGCGGTTGGTGGGAGGAGTATCGAGGGCTTCTGCCCACGTCGTTCCTGGACTTGGCCGAGCTGGATCACCATGCCGCGTTTCGGCGCGAGGTGGCTATCCTGTTTGTTCCAGGTCTCCTGCAGACGGAGGACTACGCGCGCGCCGTCTTCTCGTCCCGGGTTCCGGAACTCGCGGGGGATGAGCTGGACTTGCGCATCCGCCACCGGAGGGCACGTCGCGTGATCATCGAGAGGCCTTCTCCGGTCCCGTACGAAGTGGTGATCCACGAAGCGGCGCTGCGTATCAGGGTCAGTGATCGCAACGCTTCACGAACTCAGCTCGCCCATCTGCTCGAACTCTCCGAAGCCGACCACATCAGCCTTCGTGTCATCCCCTTTGACCTTGACGGCTTTGCCAGAGCCTCCAGCACCATGACGTATGTGGGCGGAGTCCTGCCCAAGCTGGACACGGTGGTGCGCGATGCGCCTCATGGTTCGGTCTTCCTCGATTTTGAAGCTCAACTCAACGCTTACCGAACGCGCTTCCGTAAGGTAGAGGCCGTATCGCTTGAGGCCGACCGGTCACGTGACTTCATCCACGCGCTGGCGAAGGAGCTGTGAGGCGCCCCATGGTTACTCTTGACAACTGGCGTAAGTCGTCCTACTCCGGCGAAGGTGACGGCAACGACTGCGTAGAGATCGCCCGCAGCCCTGCTCACGTCGCCGTCCGTGATTCGAAGGCCCATACCGGTGCCACTCTCGTTTTCCCTGCAGTGGCCTTCATCCCTTTCGTCGAAGCACTCAAGAAGGCCGTGACGGCGCGGTGAGGTACCCCATGGCCAACTGGCGCAAATCGCCCTACTCGGGCCCCGACGACGGCAATGAGTGCGTGGAGATAGCGAACTCGCCCACCCACGTCGCCGTCCGCGACTCGAAGGTTCCCACCCGAGCCACCCTCATCTTCCCCACCACCGCCTTCGCCTCCTTCCTCGAAGCCCTGAAGGAATCGGCGAGGGAGCTGTGACGCCTACGCGGAGCCGTTGCTGGCCCGGGGCTCAGGTGCGCGTGGGCAATGCCTGCGGCCGTTCCTCGTACCTGGCGAGGTAGAGCCTCAGGCGTGTCAGGTCCTCGGCCTCGACGAACACCTGTTGCCCCCAGTGCGCGGTGAGGCGGTGTGCGACATCGACCAGCCGGCGGCGGTCCTCCGGCGTGTACGCCGGGAAACGCGCAGAGCCGTGGTCGGCGATCTCGTTCCCGATTTCGCTGAAGAGCACGGCCCGGAAGCGCCGCTCCTCCTCGTCGGTCAGCGGTGCGGCAGCGGCCTCGGGGGGACGCAACCGGACGTTGTGGAGGTCTCGTATCACGTGCGGCTCGCCATCTGCTCGAGTTGGTTCACGAGAGCCTACCGATTCCGGCCCCCCGGGCAGGGCGTGGGCTGTCACAGTCCACCGGTACCGTCGAACCATGTCCAACCAGTCCGCGGCGGCCCCCGGCGAGCGGCGCCTCGCCACCCTAGAAGGTGTGCTGGAGCGCATCACGTACTCCAACGAGGAGAACGGCTACACGGTCGCCCGCGTCGACACCGGCAGGGGCGCGGGCGACCTGCTCACCGTCGTCGGGGCGCTGCTCGGGGCGCAGGTGGGCGAGTCGCTCCGGATGGAGGGGCGGTGGGGGTCGCACCCGCAGTACGGGAAGCAGTTCCACGTCGAGAACTACACGACGCTGCTCCCGGCCACCGTCCAGGGCATCCGGCGCTACCTCGGTTCCGGGCTGGTCAAGGGCATCGGGCCGGTCTTCGCCGACCGCATCACGCAGCACTTCGGCCTGGACACCCTGACGATCATCGAGGAGGAGCCCGGGCGGCTCATCGAGGTCCCCGGCCTCGGGCCCAAGCGGACGAAGAAGATCGCCGACGCCTGGGAGGAGCAGAAGGCGATCAAGGAGGTCATGCTCTTCCTCCAGACCGTCGAGGTGTCGACGTCGATCGCGGTGCGGATCTACAAGAAGTACGGGGACGCCTCGATCTCCGTCGTGAAGAACCAGCCCTACCGGCTGGCGTCCGACGTCTGGGGCATCGGCTTCCTCACCGCCGACAAGATCGCCCAGTCCGTGGGCATCCCGCACGACAGCCCGGACCGGGTCAAGGCCGGTCTGCAGTACGCGCTGTCGCAGGCCACCGACCAGGGGCACTGCTACCTCCCCGAGGAGAAGCTGATCGCCGACGCGGTGAAGCTGCTCCAGGTGGACACCGGGCTCGTCATCGAGTGCCTGGCCGAGCTGGCCGCCGAACCGGAGGAGGGCGAGGACCCCGGCGTCGTACGGGAGAAGGTGCCCGACCCGGAGGGCGGCGACCCCGTGACCGCCGTCTACCTGGTGCCCTTCCACCGGGCCGAGCTGGCCCTCTCCGCCCAGCTGCTGCGCCTCCTGCGCACCGGCGAGGACCGGATGCCGGGGTTCGGGGACGTGGACTGGGCGAAGGCCCTCGGCTGGCTGAAGGGACGCACGGGCGCCGATCTCGCCCCCGAGCAGGAGGCCGCCGTCAAGCTGGCGCTCACCGAGAAGGTCGCCGTCCTCACCGGCGGCCCCGGCTGCGGCAAGTCCTTCACGGTGCGCTCCATCGTGGAGCTGGCCCGCGCGAAGAAGGCCAAGGTGGTGCTCGCCGCGCCGACCGGCCGCGCCGCCAAGCGCCTCGCGGAACTGACCGGCGCCGAGGCCTCCACCGTTCACCGCCTGCTGGAGCTCAAGCCCGGCGGCGACGCCGCCTACGACCGGGACCGGCCGCTGGACGCCGACCTGGTCGTGGTCGACGAGGCGTCCATGCTCGACCTGCTGCTGGCCAACAAACTGGTCAAGGCGGTGGCCCCGGGCGCCCACCTCCTCTTCGTCGGTGACGTCGACCAGCTGCCCAGCGTCGGCGCGGGCGAAGTGCTCCGGGACCTGCTGGCGGACGGCAGCCCCGTGCCCGCCGTCCGCCTCACCCGCGTCTTCCGCCAGGCCCAGCAGTCGGGCGTGGTGACCAACGCGCACCGGATCAACGCCGGACAACCCCCCCTCACCGACGGCATGAAGGACTTCTTCCTCTTCGTCGAGGACGACACGGAGGAGGCGGGCCGGCTCACCGTGGACGTCGCCGCGCGCCGCATCCCGGCCAGGTTCGGGCTCGACCCGCGCCGGGACGTGCAGGTCCTCGCCCCCATGCACCGCGGCCCGGCCGGCGCCGGCACGCTGAACGGCCTGCTCCAGCAGGCCGTCACCCCCGGCCGCCCCGACCTGCCCGAGAAGCGGTTCGGCGGCCGGGTCTTCCGCGTCGGCGACAAGGTCACCCAAATCCGCAACAATTATGAAAAGGGTGCGAACGGGGTCTTCAACGGCACCGTCGGCGTCGTCACCTCGCTCGACCCGGTCGACCAGAAGCTGATGGTGCTGACGGACGAGGACGAGGAGGTGCCGTACGAGTTCGACGAACTGGACGAGCTGGCCCACGCCTACGCGGTGACCATCCACCGTTCCCAGGGCAGCGAGTACCCGGCCGTCGTCATCCCGGTGACCACCGGCGCCTGGATGATGCTGCAGCGCAACCTGCTCTACACGGCGGTCACCCGGGCCAAGCGGCTGGTCGTCCTGGTCGGCTCCCGCAGGGCGATCGGCCAGGCGGTCCGCACGGTCTCGGCCGGCCGGCGCTGCACGGCGCTCGACTTCCGGCTCGCGGGCGCCTGAACCGCCGTTGTTGCGGCCCTTCGTCCCCCTCCCGGAAGAAAAATGATCGATCAAACGAGTCGGGAACGTCACAGAAGCCTTCCGGAAGCGGAACGCAGGAGGCAGGATGGGCAAGTTGACGGCACTCAGTGCCGCCGATAGGCCCGATGGTCGACCCCGAGTGCACTCTCCTGAGCCAAGTGGGGGATGGTAGAGACAGTCAGGGCACCTCGAAGATGAGGCACTACGTCGGTGAGGGAAGACGTGAGCGACAACTCTGTAGTACTGCGGTACGGCGACGGCGAGTACACCTACCCGGTGATCGACAGCACGGTCGGCGACAAGGGCTTCGACATCGGGAAGCTCCGCTCCCAGACCGGCCTGGTGACGCTGGACAGCGGTTACGGCAACACCGCCGCATACAAATCCGCGATCACCTACCTGGACGGTGAGGGAGGCATCCTCCGTTACCGCGGGTACCCCATCGAGCAGCTGGCCGAGCGCTCCTCCTTCCTGGAGGTCGCCTACCTGCTGATCAACGGCGAGCTGCCGACCGTCGACGAGCTCAGCGCGTTCAGGGGCGAGATCACGCAGCACACCCTGCTGCACGAGGACGTCAAGAACTTCTACAAGGGCTTCCCGCGCGACGCCCACCCGATGGCGATGCTGTCGTCGGTCGTCTCGGCGCTGTCGACGTTCTACCAGGACAGCCACAACCCGTTCGACGAGCGCCAGCGCCACCTCTCCACCATCCGGCTGCTCGCCAAGCTTCCGACGATCGCGGCCTACGCGTACAAGAAGTCGATCGGCCACCCGTTCGTCTACCCGCGCAACGACCTCGGTTACGTCGAGAACTTCCTGCGCATGACCTTCTCCGTCCCGGCCCAGGAGTACGAGCCCGACCCGGTCGTCGTCTCCGCCCTGGACAAGCTGCTCATCCTGCACGCGGACCACGAGCAGAACTGCTCGACCTCCACGGTGCGCCTGGTCGGCTCCTCGCAGGCGAACATGTTCGCCTCGATCTCCGCCGGCATCTCCGCCCTGTGGGGCCCGCTGCACGGCGGCGCCAACCAGTCGGTGCTGGAGATGCTCGAGGGCATCCAGGCCGACGGCGGCGACGTCGACTCCTTCATCCGCAAGGTGAAGAACAAGGAGGACGGCGTCCGCCTGATGGGCTTCGGCCACCGGGTCTACAAGAACTTCGACCCGCGCGCCAAGATCATCAAGGCCGCCGCGCACGACGTGCTGTCCGCTCTCGGCAAGTCCGACGAGCTGCTGGACATCGCGCTCAAGCTGGAGGAGCACGCGCTCTCCGACGACTACTTCGTCTCGCGCAGCCTCTACCCGAACGTGGACTTCTACACCGGCCTGATCTACCGGGCCATGGGCTTCCCGACCGAGATGTTCACGGTCCTGTTCGCCCTCGGCCGACTGCCGGGCTGGATCGCCCAGTGGCACGAGATGATCAAGGAGCCGGGCTCCCGCATCGGCCGCCCCCGCCAGATCTACACGGGCGTGGTCGAGCGCGACTTCGTCCCGGTCGAGGAGCGCTGACCGGACGCGGCACGCACGTGACGGCGGCGGGCGGCACACCCCGAAGGGTGTGCCGCCCGCCGCCG
>NZ_LIRG01000316.1 GCF_001419695.1 Streptomyces prasinopilosus | reverse complement strand
ACTCGACGTCGGGCCGCGGCATGAGGTAGGTCGCGTTCGGGAAGGTGGGCACCCAGTCGCGTCCGTCGAGCCGGAGGAGGTCGATCTCGTCGTCAACACCCATCTGCACGACGACCACGTCGGCTGGAACACCCGGCTCGACGGACGCGACTGGGTGCCCACCTTCCCGAACGCGACCTACCTCATGCCGCGGCCCGACGTCGAGTACTGGCATCCGGAGAACCTGCCCCGCACCAGGTTCGGCCGGGGGAACCAGAACGTCTACGAGGACAGCATCGACCCGGTGATCGATGCCGGGCTCGTCAGGACCTGGGACGACTCCCACGTCATCGACGCCAACCTCCGGCTCCAACCGGCACCCGGGCACACTCCGGGTTCCTCGGTCGTCCACCTCGAGTCCGGGGGCGACCGCGCGGTCTTCGCCGGTGACCTGCTGCACGGTGCGATCCAGGTCCCCGAGCCCCACCTCAACAGCTGCTTCGAGGAGGACGAGGACGCCGCCCGCGCCAGCCGGGCACGGATGTACGCCTACGCCGCCGACCACAACGCCCTCGTGCTGCCCGCTCACCTGCCCGGCCACGGCGCCTTCGAGATCCGGCGCAGGGGCGCCGGGTTCGAGATCTCCGGCTGGGCGCCCTTCTCCCGCACCTGACCACCGCATCGGCGGCCCGGCGGGGCCCTCGGCGCCCCACCCCAGGACGACCTCGCACCACACCGTCCGGCGCGCGGGCCTCTCCGGTCGGCGGCTCACAGGTAGCTGACGCCCGTCAGTTCCTCGGCCGCCGCCCAGAGCCGCCTGCCGACGGCCGGATCGGCCGCCTCCCGGCTGAGCCGGGCCTCGGTGACCCGGCCGCGCGTCTCCCCGAATCCGGACGGCCCGAAGAACTGGCCGCCCCGCGCACCGGGGTCGGTCGCGGCGCGCAACTGGGGCAGCGCGCCCTGCTCCACCGGCTGCGTGAGCAGCAGGCCGGCCCGCGCGATCACCCGCCCGAGCCGGCCGCGGTGCTCCCAGGCACGCGGAGTCAGGTTGGTGCGGGTGAGACCGGGGTGGGCCAGTGTGCTGACGATCGGTGATCCCGCGGCGCGCAGGCGCCGGTCCAGCTCGATGCCGAAGACCGTGGTGGCGAGCTTGGACCGGCCGTAGGCGGAAGAGGCCCCGTAGTCACGCTCGGACATCAGGTCGTCGAAGTCGAGGTGCGCGTTCTTGTGGGTGATCGAGCTGAGACCGACCACCCGGGGTTCCCTCGCCGCCGCCAGCCTGTCGAGCAGCAGGCCGGTCAGGGCGAAATGCCCCAGCATGTTGGTGCCGATGTGCAGCTCGAAGCCGTCGGCGGTGGTGCGGCGCGGGCCGAGCAGCACCAGGCCGGCGTTGTTGACCAGCAGGTCGACCACCGGAAGGTCGGCGGCCGACTGCGCGGCGAACGCACGGACGGAATCGAGCGAGGCCAGGTCCAGCTCGCGCACCTCGACGTCACCGCCGATCCGGCGGGCGGCCTCCTCACCGGCGGCGACGTCACGGACCGCGAGCACGACGTGAGCGCCGCGGCGGGCCAGCTCGGTGGCGGTGACCAGGCCGAGACCCGAGTTCGCACCGGTCACGACGGCGGTCCTGCCCTGCTGGTCGGGGATGCGGTCGGCGGTCCATCCGGCCATCTGCTGCTCCTGAGGGTGTCGGCGGGGGGTGGAGGGGGTGGACCGACGACGTTAGGAGCGGTGCGGGCCGGTTCGGTCGTTCCGGTTTCCCTAGGTCTGCGGGACCTACCCCGGACGCCCGGCGGGGGAACACACTGGGGACATGACCCATCCGTACGCCCGTGAGTTCGGTGATTTCCTGCGCGCCCGGCGCGACAGGCTGCGCCCGCACGACGTCGGCCTGGAGCCGGGCGGCCGGCGCAAGGTCACCGGGCTGCGGCGCGAAGAGCTGGCCCTGCTGGCCGGGTTGAGCACCGACTACTACCAGCGGATGGAACAGGGCCGGGAGGTACGCCCCTCCGACGACGTCCTGGACGCGCTCGCCGGCGCGCTCAACCTCGACGACGCGGAACGCCGCCACCTGTTCACCCTGGCCCGTGCCGCCCGCCGCCCCGTGCCCGCCCGGGTGGAGCACGGTCCGGAGAGGGTGCCCGACAGCACCCGGCGGCTGCTGCGGGTCATGGACACCCCGGCGGTCGTACTCGGCCGGCACCTCGACCTGCTCGCCTGGAACCCGATGGCGGAGGCACTGCTCGGCAGTCCGGACAGCTACCCGCCCGACCGGCTCAACATGCTCCTCCTGCTGTTCGACGACACGATGACCGGCGAGCGGAACTGCCCGGACCGGGAGCGGCAGGCCCTGGAGTACATCGGCATGATGCGCGCCGCCGTCGCCACCGACCCCACCCATCCGCGCGCCACCGCGATCATCGGCGAGCTGAGCATCCGCAGCGCCGAGTTCCGGCGGCTGTGGGCCCGGCACGACGTACGGGCCTCGGTCAGCGGCACCAAGACCTTCCGGGTCCCCGAGGTCGGCGACCTCGTCCTGGACTGGGACACCTATCCGCTGCCCGGCCGGCCCGGCCCGGTCATGCTGGTCTTCACCGCCGAGCCGGGCAGCGCCGACGCGGACCGGCTGCACCTCCTGGCAGCGTTGCGCGCGACCCGCTCGAACGGGAAGGGCACGCCGCCGGCCACCTCACGCTGAGCCCGGGGCGCCCTCACACCGCACCGTCGGTACGCGGCACCGCCGTACGGACGCTGTACCGCCCTGTCCGGGCCGCGACGCGTGACGCCCGGCACCGGTGGCGAGTTGAACACGGGCGACACAGGGAGGTGTGGGGCATGAACGTGGAACCTTACGGCGCGGACGAGGAGTCGGCGGCCGTTCTGCGGACCGTCGGACGGGTCATCAAGATGTGCCGGGAGCGGGAGGGCATGACCCAGGCCGGTCTCGGGGCGGCCATCAGGTACAGCGAGGAGCAGGTGTCGTCCGTCGAGCGCGGACGACGGGCGCCGACGGAGTCCTTCCTCGAAGCGGCGGACCGGGTGCTGGACGCGGGCAGTCTGATCGCGGGGCTGAAGAACGATGTGGAGAAGGCGCGGTTCCCGAAGAAGGTGCGGGACTTGGCCAAGCTGGAGGACGAGGCGGTCGAGCTGTGCGCCTACGCGAATCACGTCGTGCACGGCTTGCTCCAGACGCCGGAGTACGCACGGGCCATCTATGGCATGCGGCGACCCCCGTACACCGAGGATCATGTGGACGGGCTCGTCGAGGCCCGCTTGGCGCGGCAGAAGATCTTCGACCAGCAGTCTGCTCCCGTCTTCAGCTTTGTCCAGGAAGAGGTGACGCTGCGCCGCCCGCTCGGGGGCAGAATGGTGATGCGGAAGCAGCTCGAGCACCTCTTGCAGGTCGGTCGGCGGCGGAACGTGGAGATCCAGGTGCTGCCCACGGATCGTGAGGACCACGCCGGACTCGCAGGGGCGCTGCAACTGCTGCGGCTGAAGGAGGGGATCACCGTGGGCCACATCGAGGTCCAGTTGATCAATCGGCTGATCTCCGACCCCAAAGAGATCCAAGTCCTCGAAATCCGCTATGGCATCATCCGATCCCAGGCCCTCACGCCCCGTGAGTCGCTGGCCTTCATCGAGAAAGTGCTGGGAGAGACCTGATGACCAACCGCCCGTCCGGGAACGGTTCCGCGCTGGAGTGGGTCAAGAGCAGCTACAGCACGAACGACGGCCCCGAGTGCGTCGAGGTCGCCTCCACCCCCGGAACCATCCACGTCCGCGACTCGAAGCACATACACGGCCCCCGCCTCGCCTTCGCCCCCCAGCAGTGGGCCGCCTTCCTGCCGTACGCCTCCGGACGGCGATGACCCGGCCGCCTCCGCGTCCTCCCCTCGGGCGGAGGACCTGGAGGCGGCGAGCGGCCGCATCGGCCGCCTCCGGAGCGGCCACCGGCGGTAAAGGCCGGTGGCCGCTCCGGAGG
>NZ_LIRG01000315.1 GCF_001419695.1 Streptomyces prasinopilosus | reverse complement strand
CCGCGAACGGCTCGCGGCGGTGGTCCACTCGGCTGCCGCCGCGAGCCGTTCGCGGGGGTCGTCGTGGACCGTGAGGGCGTGGTCGACACCGGCGAGGTAGCCGTCGGCCTCCCTGCGGACCAGGGCCCTCGCGAGCCCTTCCTTGCCGCCGAACTCGTTGTAGAGCGTCTGCCGGGACACTCCGGCCGTCGCGGCCACGTCCACCATCCGCACCGCGGACCACGGGCGGTGCGCGAGGGCCGCGTAAGCGGCGTCCAGCAGAGATTCCCGCGCTGCGGGCATCATCGCCTCCCTCGGGGTGGGCGAGCGGCTCTGCGCTTCAGGTTTGACGCGCCGCCGGGCACTGTCAAGGGTCCGTGCGGCGCGCGGGGCCCCGGTGCCCGCGCGGCGTGCGGCCCCGCGGCCCGCGCCCGGTCCGAAGGCCCCCTGTGGCCCCGGCCCCACCTCGGCGGATACGGTTCGGTGCATGCCCGACTACCTTGATGACCTGCGTCTCGCCCACGTCCTCGCGGACGCCGCCGACGCCGCGACGATGGACCGGTTCAAGGCCCTCGACCTCAAGGTGGAGACCAAACCCGACATGACGCCGGTGACCGAGGCGGACAAGGGCGCGGAGGACGTCGTCCGCGGCCACCTCCAGCGCGCCCGTCCGAGGGACGCGGTGCTCGGCGAGGAGTACGGGGTGGAGGGCACGGGCCCGCGGCGCTGGGTGATCGACCCGATCGACGGCACCAAGAACTACGTGCGCGGCGTTCCCGTCTGGGCCACGCTGATCTCCCTGATGGAGGCCGGCGAGGGGGGCTTCCAGCCCGTCGTCGGGCTCGTCTCGGCTCCCGCGCTCGGCCGCCGCTGGTGGGCGGCGAAGGGCCACGGCGCCTACAGCGGCCGCAGCCTGTCCTCGGCCTCCCGGCTCCAGGTCTCCCGGGTCTCCCGGCTCGCCGACGCCTCGTTCGCGTACTCCTCGCTCAGCGGCTGGGAGGGGCAGGGGCGCCTGGACGGCTTCCTGGATCTCACCCGCGAGGTGTGGCGCACGCGCGCGTACGGCGACTTCTGGCCGTACATGATGGTCGCCGAGGGGTCGGTCGACATGTGCGCCGAGCCGGAGCTGTCGCTGTGGGACATGGCCGCCCCCGCGATCGTCGTCACCGAGGCCGGCGGCAGTTTCACCGGACTCGACGGCCACCCCGGACCGCACAGCGGCAACGCGGCCGCCTCGAACGGCCTGCTGCACGACGAGCTGCTGGGCTACCTCAACCAGCGCTACTAGAGCCGCCGACGCTCACACCGCCGGGGCGGCCGCCGGCGCTCACGCGGTCGTCCCCCGCCGGGGCGCCCGGTGCCGTCGGCGTCCCCGGCGGCAGCGCCGCGGGCGTTCCAAGGCGTGCGAGGCCGGCGCGCGGAGCCCGCACGCGCCCTCGGCCCGCCGCACACGCCCTCTTGTTGACCCTGGCTTTACCTGCAACCCTGAGAGCCCGCCCACTTGTGAACTTGTGAAACCGTGAACCAGTGGACCGCACCGGTGTCCGACGGCACGGTTTCCGGTAGGAGGTGGCTCCATCCCATGCTCGTCCGCGACGCCATGACCACGGTGGTCCTCACCATCGGCCCCGCCCACACCCTCCGCCAGGCCGCCACCCTGATGTCCGCCCGCCGCGTCGGAGCGGCCGTGGTCCTCGACCCCGACGGCACCGGCATCGGCATCCTCACCGAACGGGACGTCCTCAACTCCCTGGGCCTGGGACAGGACCCGGACTCCGAGCGCGCCCACGCCCACACCACCACCGACGTCGTCTTCGCCGACCCGTCCTGGACGCTCGAGGACGCCGCCCACGCCATGACCCACGGCGGCTTCCGTCACCTGATCGTCCTGGAGCGGGGCGAGCCCGCGGGCATCGTCTCGGTGCGCGACATCATCCGCTGCTGGGTTCCCGCACGACGCCGGGCCGCCGCCCAGCACACCCCGGCGTGACCGCCGCGCCCGAAGCCCTCCGGCACACGAAACGGGCCGGACTCCCCGTGAGGGAGCCCGGCCCGTCGCCGCGACAAGCGGTCCAGCGCTGGAATCGGCCGCGAAGGGCCTGGACCGCGGCCTCCAGCCGCTTGCCGAAGTACTCGTCCGCCGGCGGACGTCTCCGCCCGCGCGCCCGGCCCGCACCGTTCCGGCCGGACGCACCCCTTGGCCGAAGTCACCTCCGACCCTACAATGGACAACGTCTAAGTCAAGCAAGGCTCCAAAGTCGCACTCGTTCGAACCTGTTTCCCGCTAGCTGTTAGGCTGATGTCCATGAGCGACCTTCTGGAACGACTGCGCGGACGTGGCTGGCGGATGACCGCGCAGCGTCGTGTGGTGGCCGAGGTCCTCGACGGCGATCACGTCCATCTGACGGCCGACGAGGTGCACGCCCGAGCCGTCACCAAGCTGCCCGAGATCTCCCGGGCCACCGTCTACAACACGCTGGGCGAACTGGTCACGATCGGCGAGGTCCTGGAAGTCTCCACGGACAAACGGGCCAAGCGCTACGACCCGAACGCCCACCAACCGCACCACCACCTGGTGTGCGGGCAGTGCGGCGCCATCCGTGACGTGCATCCGGTCGGCAACCCGCTGGCCGACCTCCCCGACACGGAGCGCTTCGGCTTCACGGTCTCGGACGTGGAGATGACGTACCGCGGTGTCTGCCCGAACTGCGCGAAGGCGTAGCGGCGGCACGCACCCCCTTTTTCCTGCGTGGCGGGGCCCCGGCGCCCTCGGTGCCGGGGCCCCGCCACGTGATGCCCGAACGCGCGGACCCGGAGGAGCACGGACCGGCAGGAGCACGGACCGGCAGGAGCACGGACGCACAGGTGGAGGCGCGCACAACGCGCCGAGGGCCGGAACCCTTTCGGATTCCGGCCCTCGGTCTTCAGTAGCGGGGACAGGATTTGAACCTGCGACCTCTGGGTTATGAGCCCAGCGAGCTACCGAGCTGCTCCACCCCGCGTCGATGAATGCAACGTTACGTCAAGAGGGCGGACGGAGGCAAATCCCTTCCGGGACGGCTCCCTCTCCGAGCGTCCGCACCCCCGCGCGGGCGCGGCGTCGTGACCGTCCGGCTCCGGCGCGGACGACGGTCACGCGGTCCGCGGTCACGCGGTCACGCAGTCACGCGGAGAGTTCCTCGCGGAGGGCGTCGCGCAGGCGGATCGCGCGCTCCGTCACCGCCGGCGGGCCCAGTGCCGCCGCGCGGTCGGCCCAGCCCTGGCCCTCGGCGAGTTCGCCCCGGCGCGCGTAGACCAGGGCGAGCCGCAGGGCGGCCCGCCCGTGCCCGGCATCGGCCGCACGGGTCCACCACACGGCCGCCTCGGGCTCGCTGCCCTCCCGGGCCAGCAGCAGGCCCAGGTTGAACGCGCCGTTGCGGGAGCCGGCCTCGGCCGCCTCGCGGTACCAGCGGGCCGCCTCGACCACGTCGCCACGGGCCGCGGCGAGCATGCCGACCCGCACCTGTGCGCGCCGGTGGCCCTGCAGGGCGGCGCGCTCGTACCACTCCTCGCACTCGCTGCGCCGGTTCACCGGCTCGCCCAGCTCGTGCGCCGGCTCCGGCGGACGGCGGGCGTCCAGCACGGCCGCCAGACGGTAGGCGGCCTCGGCGCTGCCGCCCCCCGCCGCGCACCGCAGGAACCGCTCCGCCTCGCCCTCGTCCCCGTCGCGCAGCCGGGCCATGCCGACCTGGAGCGCGGCCTCCGTGTGGCCGGCTCCCGCCGCCCGCTCGTACCAGCGCAGCGCGGCCGTCTCCTCGCCCCGGCCGGTGTACAGGATGCCGAGGTTGAAGGCGGCGTCCACGCTGCCCGCCTCCGCCGCCTTGGAGAACCAGGGTTCCGCGCCCTTCTCGTCGCCGGCCGTCAGCAGCAGGATCGCCAGCGCGTTGGCCGCCTCGCGGTGACCGGCGTAGGCGGCCCGGCGGTACCACTGTTCGGCGGGCGCGGTCCGGCCCTGTTCGGCGCAGAGCAGCCCGAGGTTGTACGCGCCGTTGACGTCGCCCGCGTCCATCGCCGCCCGGTACCAGCGTTCGGCGGTCTGGGTCTCGCCGCGTTCGGCGTGCAGGGCGCCCAGCGCGTTGGCGGCGTTGCCGTCGCCGTCCTGGGCCGCGCGCAGCCACCACACGGCGGCGTTCTCGGTGTCGCCGGCGTCGCGCAGCAGGAACCCGAGCGCGCAGGCGGCCCGGGCCTCCCCGTCCTTGGCGGACGTCAGGTACCAGCGGCCGGCCTCCTTGAGCTCGCCGCGCTTCTCCAGGATCGCGCCGAGGTGCAGCGCGGCCCTGCGGTGGCCCCGCGCGGCGGCCTGCCGGTACCACTGCTCGGCTTCCTCCACGAACGGGGCGGTGTCGTCGCCGGTCTCCCGTGCGGCCTTGCGGTCCAGCGTCCTCGCCAGCCGGTAGGCCGCTTCCCGGTGCCCTCGCTCGGCGGCCGCTCGTGTCCAGCGCTCGGCGCCGTCCGCGTCCCCGCGGTGTTCCAGCAGGTCGGCGAGTGCGTAGGCGCCCAGGGCGTGGCCCTGCTCGGCGGACTGGCGCAGCCAGTACTCGGCGGCGGGTTCGTCGCCGCGCTCGCGGTGGTGCCGGCCGAGCGCGTGCGCCGCCGGGGCCGACCCGGCGACGGCGGCGATCCGCCACCACCCCGCGGCCTCCTCCGGGTAGCCGCGCTGGAACAGGAGGACACCGAGGTTGTTGGCGGCGGCGCGGTCGCCCGCGGCGGTGGCGGCGCGCAGATGGGGTTCGGCTTCGGTGAGGTCGCCGCGGCGCAGCAGCATGGCACCGAGGACGCTCATCGCCTCGACGTCGCCGGCCTCGGCGGCGAGTCGCCGGCGCAGTTCCTCGGCCGCCTCGTCGGCGGCTTCCGCGGTCTCGTCGCGGGGTTCCCCCCATGGGGAGGGCTGCTCAATACGTCCTGTCTCGAACAGAGTTGTCCTGTCCCCCATAACATCCATCGTCGCACCACCTGCAACCTGGGTACACCTGGTATGCCGCAGTCAGTGAGGTCACTTCAGCGTTTTGTCGACATGCCCACAGAGAGACAAGTGAAACACAGATCCGCCAACTCCCGTCGCCGGCGCGGCCGTCACCTGTCCCGGTACATGCGTTCGCACACCACAAAGGCCCGGATTCCTTGAGGAATCCGGGCCTTTGCTGTCGCCGACTTCGCGACTTCAGTAGCGGGGACAGGATTTGAACCTGCGACCTCTGGGTTATGAGCCCAGCGAGCTACCGAGCTGCTCCACCCCGCGCCGTTGTGTGTAGAACCGTACCACGGCGCGGGGTGGGCCTTTGACCGGCCTGCTTGCTAGCCGCCCGGGCTCGGCTCGGGTCCGGGGCTGCTGTCCGACGCGCCCGAACCTCCTCCGCCGCCCCCGGGCTGGGCCTGCTCGGCCCTGCGCAAGGCCTCCTCGAGGTCCTTCTGCGCCTGGCCGTAGCCCTCCCAGTCGTTCTTCTGCAGGGCTTCCTGGCCGGCCTCGAAGGCTTCCTGGGCGTCGTCCAGGGCCTCCTGGACCGTCGGGTTGTCGGAGGCCGGCGGCTCGGTGGTGCCTCCGCCCTCGTCGGACCCCTCGTTCTCGCCCTCCGGCGGCTCGGTGGCCGTGCCCTCGGTTCCGAAGACCTTGTCGAGGGCCTGCTCCAGGGTGTCCTCGAAGGCGGTCTGGCCTCCGTAGGTCACCAGCACCTTCCGCAGCAGCGGGTACTTCAGTCCGCCACCGCGCACGTAGACCGGCTCCACGTAGAGCAGTCCGCCGTCGAGCGGGACGGCCAGCAGGTTGCCGTACTCCACTTCGGAGTCGCCGCCCCTCAGCAGCCTGATCGACTCCGCGATGTCCTGTTCGGAGTTGAACTGGCTCTGGACCTGCTTGGGTCCGGCGGCCGTGGTGCTCGTCGGCAGCTTCAGGACCCTGATCTTGCCGTACCCCTCACTGCCCGCCTCGGCGTCGACCGCCATGAACGCGCTGAGGTTGTCACGGCCGTTCGGAGTGAACGTCGTGGTGAGCGAGAAGGCCTGTTCCTTCTGGTCGGGCATCTTCATGCTCTGGTAGTACGGCGGCACCGCGTCGCCCGTCTTGTTCGTCGGGTCGTCCGGCACCTGCCACACCTCGCTGCCGCTGAGGAACGTGGTGGCGTCCTTCACGTGGTAGCGGGTCAGCAGTTCGCGCTGCACCTTGAACAGGTCCTGCGGGTACCGCAGATGGTCCATCAGAGCGCCGGAGATCTCGCTCTTCGGCTCCACCGTGCCCGGGAACGCCTTCATCCACGTCTTCAGGACGGGGTCCTGGCTGTCCCACTGGTAGAGCTTGACCTTGCCGTCGTACGCGTCGACGGTCGCCTTCACCGAGTTGCGGATGTAGTTGACCCGGTTCTCCTGGGCCACCACCGCGCGGTTGTCGTTGGTGGCGGTCAGCGAGTCGGCCGTGGTGTCGCCGAGCGTCGTCCGCGACGCGTACGGGTAGCCGTTGCTGGTCGTGTAGGCGTCGACGATCCACTGGATCCGCCCGTCCACCACCGCGGGGTAGGCGTCGCCGTCGATGGTCAGCCACGGGGCGACCGCCTCGACGCGCTCCTTGGGGGTGCGGTTGTACAGGATCCGCGAACCCTCGCCGATGGCACCGGAGTACAGGATCTGCGGCTCGCTGAACGCCGCGGCGTAGGCGGCCCGGTTGATCGGGTTGGCGAGGTTGACCCCGCTGTCGCCCTGGTAACTGGTCGTCTTCTCGCCGCTGTCGTCGGAGTAGTCGATCTCCTTCTGGGGACCGCCGACGATCGAGTACGTCGTCGTCCGCTCGCCGTAGTAGACGCGCTGCTCGTACGTACCGAGGTCGCCCTTGGACGGCAGGTCGGACTCGGTGAACACCGGACGGCCGTCGTCGGCACTGGTGCCCTTGGCGGCGACGGCACCGTACCCGTGGGTGTACCGGAAGTGGTCGTTGATCCAGTTCCGCTTGGGGATGCCGTTGAGGTTGATCTCGCGCAGACCGATGACGGTGTCCTGCTCCGCGCCGGTCTTGGGGTCGGGATAGCGGTCCACGTCCAGGTTGGTCGGGAACGCGTAGTAGTTCCTGATCTGCTGGAGCTGCTGGAACGTCGGCGAGACGATGTTCGGGTCCATGATCCGGATGCTCGCCGTCTCGGAGACCTGGTCCCGGAGCTTGGTCTTGTCCTTGGTCTGGCTGGTCCCCGGGTAGTCGTCGACCTGGGCGTCGTCGATGCCGTAGGCCTCGCGCGTCGCCTTGAGGTTCTTCTCGACGTACGGCGCCTCCTTGGCCTGCTCGTTCGGCTGGACCTGGAACTTCTGCACGATCGCCGGGTACAGGCCGCCGATGAGGATCGCCGACAGCACCATCAGGCCGAAGCCGATCACGGGCAGCTGCCAGGTGCGCCGCCACAGGGTGGCGAAGAACAGCAGCGCGCAGATGACGGCGATGCAGAACAGGATCGTCTTCGCCGGCAGGTAGGCGTTGGCGTCGACGTACCGCAGACCGGTCCAGTTGTCGGTCGCCTTGAAGTCACTGGACTTGACCGCCAGGCCGTACCGGTCGAGCCAGTACGCGACCGCCTTCAGCGTGACGAAGACGCCGAGCAGCACCGACAGGTGCCCGGTGGCCGCGGCCGTGGCGCGCGCCCCGGGGCTGGTGACCCGCAGGCCGCCGTACAGGTAGTGGGTGAGCGCGGCGGCGATCAGCGACAGGACGGTGGCCGCGAAGCCGAACCCGAGCAGGAACCGGTACCAGGGCAGGTCGAAGGCGTAGAACGCGACGTCCAGCTTGAACTGCGGGTCCTTCTGCCCGAACGGCACTCCGTTGACCCACATCAGCCAGGTGCGCCACTGGCCCGAGGCCGAGGCGCCGGCGATCAGCCCCAGCAGCGCGGTGATGCCGAGGAGCAGCCACTTCTTGTACGGGGCGATGCTCATCCGGTACCGGTCGAGGTTCTGCTGCTCCATCGACATGGCGCTCAGCGGCGGCCTCATCCGGTGGGCCAGCCAGACGTTGAAGCCGACCGCGAGGGCCATCAGCAGACCGAAGACGAAGAAGAGCCCGATCTTGGTCCACAGGGTCGTCGTGAACACCGACGAGTAGTCGACCGAGCGGTACCACAGCCAGTCGGTCCAGAACCCCGCGAACATGGTGAACACCATGAGGAGGACGGCCAGGACGCCCAGTGTCATGAGCAGGGTCCGGGCCCGCCGGGACGGGCGGCCCACTCTCATCCGTGGCCCTGTCGGGCCTCCGCCACGGTCCGGCATCTGGAAAGCCAAGGTAGGCACCTCGAAGTTCGGCGTCGATTCGTCAGGTCCGCGAGTTCGTGGACCGTGCGCGGGCCCCCTTGTTCACGGGCCCACACCTATGCAACTTACTCACCCTTTACTCGGTTCCCGATTTCGGCCCTCAACGAGAGAGGATTGTGACCATGTCCAACACACCCATGGCGGCCAGCCCGCTCACCCGGGCCGTGCTCGAGATCGACGAGTACGTCTCCGGCCTCGGCTGGGACCAGCCCGCCCGCCTCTTCGCCCTCGTAGACACCGCACGGCTGCGTGCCGAGCAGCCCTCCCTCGCGGACCGGCTCGGTCCGGGCGACGAGCAGGAGACGACGGCCTTCACCCCGATCGAGCAGGACGCCATTCCAACGGGCAAACCGCTCGACGAGTTCCTGGGCACCATCGCCTGGCCCGACTCGGTGGCCGGCTGCGCCCTGACCGTGGAGCGCCTGATGCTGCCGCCGTCCGCGGAGGCCCAGGTTCCGCAGGATCTGGACGAGGCCGCGCTGGCGGCGTGGGTGGCGGGGCACCCGGAGCGCCAGGAGGTCCGCATGACGGTCGCGGTGCTGCGCGACGGTGCCCGCGACTCCGCCCTGCGGCTGCGGGCGAAGGACTCACCGACGGAGGTCCTCACCGGTTCCGCCCTGGTCCCGGGTCTGGCGGAGGCCCTGACGGCGACGTTCGAGGCGTAGCCCCCGAAGGCCGCGGGGAGCGGTCCGCCCGGTCAGGAGGCCGTGCACGTCGGCAGGTCGGCGGTGTCGCCGGAGTCGAGGTCCTTCAGGGCGCCGAGCGCGTCGCGGATGGTGTCCACCTTGATGAGCGTGAGGCCCTCGGGGGTGTCCGCGGCGGCGGCCGCGCAGTTGTCGGCGGGTGTGAGGAAGTACTCGGCGCCCTTGGCGCGCGCGCCGACCGTCTTCATCTCGATCCCGCCGATCGGCCCGACCTTGCCGTCGTCGTCGATGGTGCCGGTGCCGGCGACGAACCTGCCGCCGGTCAGGCTGCCCGGGGTGAGCTTGTCGTAGATGCCGAGCGCGAACATCAGGCCGGCGCTCGGCCCGCCGACGTCGGCGAGCTCGATGTCGATGGTGAACGGGAAGGTGTGGTCGGTTCCGGCGGCGATCCCGACGACGGCGCGTTCGTCCCCGGCGTCGTCGGAGGCCCGGGTGGTGATCGTGATCTTCTCGGTCCGCTTCGGTGCCCGGTTCTCCTTCTCGGCGGCGGCCTGCTCCTTGGCGGGCACGATCGTGAAGTCGACGTCCTCGCCGGGCTTGTGCCTGGTCACCAGCTCGGCGACGTCGGCCGGCTCGCGCACCGCGCTGCCGTCGACGCTCTTGATCACGTCACCGGCGTGCAGTTTGCCCTCGGCGGGCGAGTCCTTGACGACCGTGGAGACGATCACCCAGGACTTCACCGGGACGTCGAGTTCCTTCAGGGCCGCGACCTTGGCACTCTCCTGGGACTGGCTGAACTCCTCGGCGTTCTCCTGGGTGGACTGCTCCTCCGTCTTGCCGTCGGGGTAGAGCGTGTCGTGCGGCACGACCTTGTTGTCGTGCGCGAGCCACCCGTAGACGGCCTCGACCAGGTTCATCCGGTAGTCGGCACTCGTGACCCGCACCGTGGTCATGTTGAGGTGGCCGTCGGTCGGGTAGGTCTCGCGCCCGTCGATCCGCAGCACCGGCTCGCCCTCGTGGTCACCCAGAGTGTTCACCGTCGGCCCCGGGGACATCTCCGCGTACGGCACGGGAATGAACACACCCGCGCACAGAAGCACGATCAGCATGAGGGTGGAGGCGAGCATCGTCGCGGTGCGGCGTGGCATGCACCGACAGTACGGGACAGGCCTGTCAGCGCACTGTCAGGGCCGCCCGTCCGAGCAGCCCTGACCTCGTCCTGCACCGGTGACCTGCGGCTTCCGCCCTACGGCCGGAGTTCTTCCTCCGCCGGCCGGGACCTCTCCATGGCCTCGCGGAACCGGGCGTATCCGATGAGCTCGGGGCCGTCACTGCGCGCCCGGCGGGTCCGGCCGGCCCAACTGCCCCACAGTCCCGCGCCGACCGCGGCCACAAACGGAATCAGCAACCAGGCGAGTGCCGCCATGCCGGCCTCCCATCCCCATGAGCGTCCGCGACTGACTGATCAGCAGATTAACCATCCGCAGTGACCACGCTCATACCCGGGGTGCGGTTGCGCAAGCGGAGTGGAGCGGGGAACGGACGTCCGGGAACGGGACCGGCGGACGGATCCCGGCAGCACCGGGCCCCCGACGACGACGCCGCTACGCGCCGACCCACTCTTCCGTACCGTCGGAGAACCTCTGGTGCTTCCAGATGGGCACCTCGTGCTTGAGGTCGTCGATCAGCTTCCGGCAGGCCTCGAAGGCCTCGCCCCGGTGCGCGCACGAGACGCCGACGACGACGGCGAGGTCCCCGACCTCGAGGTCCCCCACCCGGTGCACGGCCGCCAGCGCCCGTACGGGGTACTCGGCGACGATCTTCCCGGCGATCCGCCGCA
Source organism: Streptomyces prasinopilosus (assembly GCF_001419695.1). Lineage (GTDB taxonomy): Bacteria > Actinomycetota > Actinomycetes > Streptomycetales > Streptomycetaceae > Streptomyces > Streptomyces prasinopilosus. The sequence continues at coordinate 6,013 of NZ_LIRG01000315.1, read as the reverse complement.
TCTCGTCCTCGGCACTCGGGTGACACGAATACCCCAGCTCGTCGACATCGGTCCCGTCGTCGTGATTGCGCACGGTTCCCACGAACAGTGCCGTACCGCCGGCCGCGTCGTCGCCGACGGCCCGGAAGACCTCGTCCACGGACAGCGGCGCGTCCCGGATCGCGATCAGCTTGACCGGGTCCTGCGCGGCCTGCTCGCCGGGGTGATCGTTCGTGGATGCCATGCCCTCCATCGTGCCCCACCGGCCCGACGGCACGGAAGCACCCTCAGGGGCTCCGCGCGGGCCCGCCGCCGGAGGATCCGCCCCTCCTCAGATCCGCCGCCGGGCCTTCCGCGCCCGCCGCACCACCGCGGCCGCGCCCAGCAGGGCCACGGTCGCTCCCGCGGCACCCGCCGCCGTCGCGTCCTTGCGCCCGAGCCGCCGTCCGGCGACCGTGTGCCGGCCGGAGACCTCCTCCAGGAGCTCGGCCAGCACCTGCTCGTTGGTGTGGGCGGGCCGCCACCCGGCGTCGTGCAACCTGCTCCCGCTGACCACCCAGGGATACATCGTGTACGCCAGGTCCCCGGCCGGGGAGGGAGTGAGTCCGATCCGGTGCAGCCGGGCCGCCGCGCCCAGCGCGACCGCCGACGGCAGCTCCATCCGCCGGATCCCGCTGAGCTCCTCGACCTCCTCCTGCTCCAGCCATCCGTCGCATCCGACGGCCAGCTCCCCGTCGACCTCCTCCCGGACCGCGTACTCCAGGGCACTGCACAGATCCTCGACGTGGCAGAACTGCCACGCGGGCCGCGACCCGGCCACCACGAGCAGCCGGGGTGACTCGAAGTACCTGGTCAGCGCGGTGTCGGTGCCGCCGACGAGGACGGCGGGCCGTACGACCGTGACATTGAGCCCGGGATGCGCGCGGGGCGCCCTGCGCGCGAGCCGCTCGATCTCCAGGAGGTCGCCCACGCCGGTGGCCTCGGCGGTGGCCCTCAGCTCCGCGTCCTCGGACAGCGGCAGCTCGTTGTCCGGGAGGGCCCCGTAGACCATCGTCGAGGTGCACAGCACGACCCGGCGCACTCCGGCCGCCGCGGCGGCGGTCAGCACGGTCTGCGTCCCGCGGACGTTGTAGGCCGTCCGGGCGACGGGGTCGCCCTCCAGGTCGAGGTCGAGCGCCAGGTGCACCACGACGTCGGCACCGCGCAGCCGTTCCGCGATGGCCGGGTCCCGCACGTCCAGGATGTGCCACTGCGCCTCGGCGCAGTCACCGCGGCGCTCGTCGATGGCGATGACCTGCCTGATCTCCTCCGAGGCGGCGAGCCGCTCGGTGAGCAGCGCTCCGACTCCGGAGGCGGCGCCGGTGACCGCGACGACGGGCCCTCGCGCGGGCGACGAGCGGATTGGCCGGTTTCGCGCTGCGCGAACCTGTGGATCTGGGGAACTCACCGGGCGTCTCCAGCGGTTGTCTTCAGTACGAGCGCATGCGAGGCATGCGTACCAGGTGGCATCCATCCTGCCGCAGGCCTTCTGTCGGCGAAGCATCGAGGCTCGAACCGTTTCAGGTGTCTACGCTGGGTGGTGTTGTCGGGCAGCCGTGCCGCCGGAGAGAACCGGTGGCCCTATCAGCCGAGGAATCCCGTGAGTGACACCCCATTCGGATTCGGCCTTCCGCCGGAGGAGCCGGACGACGGCGACGAGGGCAAGAAGAAGGACCAGCAGAGCGGTGGTGGTCAGGACCCGGCCAACCCGTTCGGTTTCGGCATGCCCGGAGCCGGCGGCTTCGGCGCTCCCGGCGCGGACAATCCGTTCGCCGCGATGTTCGGTTCCCTGAACCCCAACGACCTGGGGGCCGCGTTCCAGCAGCTCGGCCAGATGCTGTCCTACGAGGGCGGTCCGGTGAACTGGGACATGGCCAAACAGATCGCCCGCCAGACGGTGTCCCAGGGCACCGCCGACGGCACGAAGGACGCGAGCGTCGGCCCCGCCGAGCGCAGGGCCGTGGACGAGGCCGTCCGGCTGGCCGACCTGTGGCTGGACGACGCCACCTCGCTGCCGTCCGGTGCGGCCTCCTCGGTGGCCTGGAGCCGCGCGGAGTGGGTCGAGGCGACGCTTCCGGCGTGGAAGGAACTCGTCGACCCGGTCGCCGAGCGCGTCGGCGCCGCGATGGGCGACGTGCTGCCGGAGGAGATGCAGGCCATGGCGGGCCCGCTGATCGGCATGATGCGCTCGATGGGCGGCGCCATGTTCGGTACGCAGATCGGCCAGGCGGTCGGCGTGCTGGCCGGTGAGGTCGTCGGCTCCACCGACATCGGCCTGCCGCTCGGCCCGGCCGGCAAGGCCGCGCTGCTGCCGGTGAACATCGCCTCGTTCGGCAAGGACCTGGGCGTCCCGCAGGAGGAGGTGCGGCTGTACCTCGCCCTGCGGGAGGCCGCCCACCAGCGCCTGTTCGCCCACGTGCCGTGGCTGCGCTCGCACCTGTTCGGCGCGGTCGACGGCTACGCGCGCGGCATCAAGGTCGACACCTCCAAGCTGGAGGACGTCGTCGGCCAGTTCGACCCGCAGAACCCGGAGCAGCTGCAGGAGGCCCTTCAGCAGGGCATGTTCCAGCCGGAGGACACCCCTCAGCAGAAGGCGGCCCTGGCCCGTCTCGAGACGGCGCTGGCCCTCGTCGAGGGCTGGGTGGACGCCGTGGTGCACGCGGCGGCGAAGCCCCGCCTGTCGTCGGCGGACGCGCTGCGCGAGACGCTGCGCCGCCGGCGCGCCTCGGGCGGTCCCGCGGAGCAGACGTTCGCCACGCTGATCGGTCTGGAGCTGCGCCCGCGCCGGCTGCGCGACGCCTCGCGGCTGTGGGCCTCGCTCACGGACGCGCGCGGCGTCGACGGGCGGGACGCCCTGTGGGCCCACCCGGACATGCTGCCCACGGCCACCGACCTGGACGACCCGGACGGCTTCGTGCACCGTGAGCAGATCGACTTCTCCGAGCTGGACAAGATGCTCGGCGAGGCGGCCGGCAAGCACGACCTCGGCAAGCGGAGCGAGGGCGAGGACGCCACCGGGGACGGCGGCGGAAGGAGCGACGGCGGCGAGGACGACGACCGCAAGGGTGACGGCGCCGAGTGAGCCTGTACGACGACGCGGTTCTCGTGCTCAAGGGGTACGGGGACCAGCCGGAGCTGCGCCAGGCCTACCTGGACCATCTCGCCGCGCACCCGGACGGCGTGTGGAAGGCCTGTCACGCGGGTCACCTCACCGCCAGCGCCCTGGTGGTCGACCCGGAGCGCGGCCGGGTGCTGCTGACCCTGCACCGGAAGCTGCGGATGTGGCTGCAGATGGGCGGTCACTGCGAGCCGGGCGACCCGTCGCTGTCGGCGGCGGCCCTGCGGGAGGCCACCGAGGAGTCGGGCATCGCGGGACTGGCCCTCCTGGCGGGCGGACCGGTGCGCCTGGACCGGCACCCGATCCCCTCCCCCTGCCACTGGCACTTCGACGTCCAGTACGCGGCCGTGGCCGCTCCCGGCGTCGCGCACGCCATCAGCGACGAGTCGCTCGACCTGCGCTGGTTCCCGTACGACGAGGTGGCGGAGGTGGCGGACGCCTCGGTCGTCCGCATGCTGGAGGCGACCCTGACACGTCTGGACGCCTGATCCGCGGACAGCCGGCCGGCACCGCGTTCCACGGACACGGGGAGCGGGCCGGCACCCGGCTGCTGCGCGGACACGGGTGAGGGCGACCGCCGGGCGGTCGCCCTCACCCGTGGTGCCCGCCTCACCCGTGGTGTCCGCGGACGCCGCTCAGCTCCAGACGTTGCCCTGGTTCTGTCCGCGGGCGCCCTGCTGCCCCACGCCGTACTGCGCGGCGATGCCGGAACCGATCTGGGCGTTCTGCGGCGGCAGCAGCTCGCTGGGCTGGACGAGCACGAAGCCGCTGCCCATGAAACTGAGCTCCCAGCCCTCGCCGGTGTTGCCGCGGCGCCGCCACACCCCGGAGGAGTGCGTCTGGGCCTGCAGCTGCACGCGCAGCCCCGTGGACCAGGCGACGATCGCGTCGGCGTCGCAGTTGACGTACGTGTCCGGCGTCACCTGCATCAGCAACGGCATGCCGGAGGTCATCAGGGCGACCTTGCCCTGACCGGTGATGTTGAGCTGGTACTTCCCCGAGCCGGAGATGCCGTACAGGCTGTCGACGGCGACGACCTCGTGGTGCAGCGAGGAGTCCATGGCGAGCACGTAGCTGCTGTCGACGGTCAGCCCCTCGTGGTCCACGTCCATGAGGTGGAGGTGCTGGGCGAGGTTGGCGAGGTAGACCGTGCCCTGCCCGTGGCAGCGCATCAGGTCCAGTCCCTCCCCGGTGCGCGAACGGCTGCGTGCCTGGGCGCGGCTGCGGTACTCGGCGTCGAACTCGACGAGTCCCTGGTAGGCGATCATGCTGCCCTTGCGGGCGAGGATGTCGTCGTGCCCTCCCAGGGCGATCCGGAGCATCTGCTTGTTCTGCAGGCTCCAGCGTTCCTGGGTCTGCTGGTCGTTGAAGGCGAAAAGCGGGCTCTGCATGGTGTGGTTGCTCCCCCTCAGCCCCGGACCCGGAGACGGTCGGTGCTGTCCTCACTGGGCTGGACGACGACGATGCCCTGACCGGAGAACGCCATCTGGTAGGCCTCGCCGCTGCCGCGGCCGATCAGCGACTGCGCCCGGAAGCTGCGCTTGCCCTTCACCTTGAGGTTCGGGGACCAGGCGACCAGGGCGTCCGGGTCGACGTACGTCTCGTCCTCGCCGCCGCCGCAGTCGACGACGATCGGCTCGCCCCGGGAGGTCAGCGCGACCCATCCCTGGCCGGAGATCCTGGTGTTCCACAGGCCCTGGCCGGCGAACTTCGCCAGGCCCTTCACCCGCTCCACGCCCCAGCTCAGGCCGGCGTCGAAGGCGAGCAGGTTGGTGGCGTTGACGGAGATGCCCTCGCCGTCGAGGTTGAGCACGACGACGTTCGCCCCGTAGTCGGCGAGGTAGAGCAGGCCGTCGCCGGAGCACTTCATCAGCGGGGCGCCCTCCCCGGTGGCCCAGTCCCGGGCGATCTGGCGCACGGCCGGCGGGTTGGGCTCGTACTGGATGAACCCTTCGTAGGCGATCATCGACCCGACGCGTGCGAGGAGGTCGTTCCCGGTCTGCAGGGCGACCTTGAGCATGTGGTCGCCGTGGTTCTCCATGCGCGCGGTGACCGGTGCGGGGGCGTAGCCCGCGAGCGGCTGGTTCATGACGGGCTCCCTCAGATCTCGTACGGCTGGACGACGATGAAGTTGCCGGGCGCGCCCCGGAACTGGAGGTTGACGCTCTCCCCGGTGTCGCCGGGGTAGGAGTTGCGGCGCATCCGGACCTGGCTGGAGACGATCACCTGGGAGGCGGCCGACCAGGCGACCACGGCGTTGGCGTCGGCGAACGTGGTGGGTGTCACCGGCAGGACCACGGGCACCCCGTGCGTCTTGACGACGAGGGTGCCGGTGCCCTGGAACTGCATCGTGAACAGGGCACCGCCGGGGATGCCGTGTCCCTCGATGCGGCGGACCTCGTACTGGAGGCCCTCGTCGAAGGCGAGGACGCTCTCGGCGGAGACGCACACGGCGTCGCCCTGGAGCTCGATCGGGTGCAGCATCGTGGCGTCCTCGGCGAAGAACACCTGGCCCTGGCCCGTGCAGCGCATCAGCTGCATCTCCTGGCCGGTCGCGTTGCCGACGATCCGGCCGCTGAACCCGGCGCCCTTGTAGCTGAAGTCGACCTTGCCCTGGTAGAGCACCATGCTGCCCTGGCGGGCCAGCACGGGCTGTCCGTCCGTGCCGAGGTCGGCGCGGACCAGCTTCGGGTTCTGCAGGGTCCAGCGCTGTCCGGTGGGCGTCTCCTTGAACATCTGGAGCGCACCGAGCACGCCCGGGGCCCGCGGTGCTCCCTGGGGCGCGCCCTGCGGTGCCCCGTAAGGAGCCTGCTGGACCGGCACCTGTCCGGGAGCCGTCTGGCCGGGGTACGGCGGCCCGCCGTACCCCGGCCAGAC
>NZ_LIRG01000314.1 GCF_001419695.1 Streptomyces prasinopilosus | reverse complement strand
CTCGACATGGACACCCGCCTCCACCTCACAGCGGCGACCGTTCCCGGCCCTCGGGCCGCAGATGGCAAGGCCGTACGTTCCACCGAAGAGAAAGCATGAACCTGCGCAGGCGCGCCATGTCGATCGTGCCGCACCGATGTCTCGTGCGGCACGACGCCGACACACAGCTGCCCTGAGCGTGCTCGAAACGTGTGCGCGGTGCTTCGTCCTGGGGCTACGGTTCAAGCCGCGCGACCCCTCCCGTTTCAAGGGCCGCCCACAGAGCGCCGTCGGGACCCAGGGTGATGCCGTGCGGCTCGGACGACGGTGACGGCAGGCTGTACTCGGCGATCTTGCCGTTACCGGTGATGTGGCCAATGCTGTTGGCTCCCCATTCGGTGAACCAGCAGTCCCCGGTGGAGGCCGCGACGATGGCGTGGGGTTTGGCCGTGCGGTCAGGGAGCGGGAACTCCTTGATCGCGCCGTCCACCGCGATCCTGCCGATCTGGCCCGCCGCGATCTCGACGAACCACAGGGCGGCGCCGTCGCTTGTGATGCCCACGGGTGCAGCGCTCGGGGTGGGGAGCGGGTGGATAACGATGTCTCCGTGGACAGTGATGCGGCCGATCGCGTTCGCCTGGTTGAGGGTGAACCACAGGGCTCCATCAGGGCCTGCGGTGATCGCCGAGGGACAGGCGCCCGTACAGGGAAGGACGAACTCGGTGATCTCTCCCGTGCTGGTGATGCGGCCGATCCGGTCGGTGTTCATCTCCGTGAACCACATCGCGTCGTCCGGACCGGCGGTGATACCGAAGGGTCCGCCGTCGGGCGTCGGCACGGGGAAGGACTCCGTTTCACCGTCGGCGGTGATGCGGCCGATCCGGTGATCCCGGGACCGGGTGAACCACAGTGCTCCGTCGGGCCCGGGGGCGATGACCGTGGGGCGGCACTCGGATGATTCCAGGGGATATTCGTCGAGTTCGCCGTCGAGGGTGAGGCGCGCGATGCGGCCGCTGTGCGCGAAGGTGAGCCACAGTGCGCCGTCAGGTCCGGCCGCGATGCCGTACGGCCCAGCGCCCTTGTCTGCCACGGACATTTCGCTTACGGCCACAGCAACTCCTTGCGGGGGTGGGGTGGGGATCAATCGACGTTCCTGACCGATGCCGCGACTCGGCCTCGCACCAGGTCGAGAATGATTGTGGCGAGGTCAGCGGGCCGGGTCATCGGGATGTTGTGGTTCGAGCTGATGTTGATCAGTCGGCGGCCAGGGACGGCATCGACGACGGCACGCATTTCGTCGCGCCGCGAGGCGTAAAAACCATCCTCGGCCAGCACGATCGTCATCGGACAGGTGAGGCGGTCGTACACCTCGATGCTCGGGAAGACTTCCGCGTCGGGCTCCACGGCGGTGACAGTCGCGATCTCCTCGATGGCCGGTCGCCGTACCCACCGGTGGCCGCGGCGCAGGAAGGAGCGCCGCGTGACCTCCTCGACAAGTTCGTGCCGTGCTCCGGCGTTGAGCCAGTCCCCTCCGGCCTCCCGCACGCACTGCTCGACATAGGCGTGCATCTGATCGTCGTTCGCTTCCCAGCCGTAGCGGAACATCGCCCGCAAACGGTCCGCCGCCTCGGCGGTCCGCGCAGCGGCATGCTCGGCGAGTGACGCGTTACGGTCATCGAGCACCACGCCGTCCACGATGCAGAGGGCGGCCGATTCCACGAGGCCACTGGCAGCGGCAGCCGTCACCGCGTACCCGCCGGTGGAATGGCCCACTAGCACGGGGCGGTCCCAGCCCAGCGCGGTGACGACGCCCCCGATGTCCCGCCAGTATTGCTCGGGACCAGTGGAGTCGAGCCGGGTCTGTCCATGGCCACGCAGGTCGATGGCGATCGGATGACACCCGCTCACCAGACGGGACGCCACATCCGCCCAGACGGCGGCGTTGTGTCCGCTGCCGTGGACAAGCAGCACCCCCTCACCGTGGCCACCGAAGTCCACACCTGAGAGGACCCCGTCCATGATGGGGAGTTCGATCTCTGTTCCGATCACCACCGCACCCTGACGACCAGAAGCCAACAAGCGCAACTACTTTTTTCGCAGGAGGTCAGCGTGGGGTGAGGATTCCTTCAGGCCGCCGAGAGCGGACAACGCTCCTGCCGCAGTACATGCCGGATTCACTGCGGCAGAACCCCTACCGTGATCATCGCAACCGGCGACGGGGCATTCCGGCCGCCGGAGTGAGGTGTACGCATTCACTGCGGCAGTGCCGGAAGGACGGGACGGGCGTGGCGATCGCATCGATGGCCGAACTCGGGAGCGGGGACGCGCTCCGGTTGCCGCGCGCCCGGGTGGTGCCCCTGTCCGCCCCGCCGTCGTCGTACACCGCGGCGGTCGGGCGGTACCCCACCGGCGCGGGCATCGCGAAGTCCTCCGCGTAGATCTACCGGCTCTCGCTGACGACATGGGGATGGATGCTCGTCGGCGAACGCGCGCCGACCGGGCCCGCCCGCCGGGGCGCGAAGCCGCCTGTCTTCCCCGTCGCCGCGATCGATGACCCGGCGCTGCCGGAGGTGCTGGCCGGGCTGGCGGCGGCGCGGTCGCCCGGCACGTCGCCGGACGCGACCCTCGTCGTCTGCGGCTGGTGACAGCACTCTTACCGGCACCCCGGGATCCCGGCCCGGGGACGCGTGCCGGCCGTCGGATCCTCCGGACCCGGTGACTTCCCCCCGGATCGTCGACGACAGGGAGGAGTCCCTCCGGGCCCGGGGCCCGGAGGATCCGTCGCGGAGCCACGCACACGAGGACGACCACGGGGGACGGCCGTACGGCGACAGCGCCGTGGTGGTGGCGCCGCGTCAGCCGGCCTGTGCCCGGGCGACGACACTGGTGACGAGCCGCTCCGCCCCCGCGCCCCGGGACCGGACCAGCAGGCGCAGAGGATACGGCCGTTGGCGGGGCAGGTCGGCGGGAGCCGTCACCAGCCAGTGTGCGCGCAGCGTCTTTCCCGCCCGGAGGGTGGTGGGGTGGACCGTGGGCCGGGGGAGGGCCCTCCAGCCGTCGGGTACGAGCAGGTGCGGGCTGACGACCGCGGTGGCCGTTGCCGTGACGGTGGTGGTGACCCTTGCGGTCCCGCCCGGCTCCACGGGGACGAGACCGTCGGGCGGCGTCTCGACGGTGAGGGTGAGGCGGGGGTCCTCCGTGCGCCACGACTGCCAGGCGGTGACCCCCACGGCGCCGCCCGAGGCGCGCAGGGCGGTGAGCCTGAGGGAGCCGGTGGTGACGGCCTTCTCCAGGAGGATCCGGTTGAGGGTTCCCGGCCGGGGGGTTCGCGGAGTGCGGTGCTGGCCGGGCAGGGGATGCCACCGGCCGTCCCGGCCGAGGTGGTGGAGTTCGTAGGAGTCGGGGGTGCGGACTCCGCCGCCGTCGTCGTAGAAGGAGATCCGCAGGTCTGATACGGGTGTGGGGACGCCGAAGTCCACGACGAGCCAGTCGTCGGCGTGGGGGCTGCCGTAGTTGGTCCACCGCGATGAGGGCGTGTCGAGGTGGAGGTCCTGCCCGTCGATGGCCCCGGCCGGGCTGTCGAGGGGGAACGTGTACGAGGCGCGTGCGAGGGGATGGCCCTGCTGCGCGACGTTCGCCAGGTCGTCGACCTCGCGGGGCAGGGTGCGTCGCCCGGCCCCGCCCAGGGTGAGCGTCACCGGCTCCAGGCCGGCCTGCCGGTGTACGTGCCGGCCGTTCAGCCAGACGTTCAGGCCGGCTCCGTGCCCGTAGTGCTCTCCGCCGCGGTCGAAGAGCACGCTGAGGTTGTGTCCGTGGTAGGGGAGGTTCTCCACGGCGAAGTGATCCCATGCGCGCGGTACCAGGGGTGCGAGGGCAACGGTGGCATCGGGCCGGCACCGGATCCCGAGCAGCCCGGACAGGACCAGGTCGTTGAAGGTGGAGTGGTTGTAGTCCTCACTGTGCCCGCGGCCGTCGTAGATCCAGCGGTCCTCGTCGGGGTGGTGCGCCTCGGCGACGTACGGCTTGCCGTCCTTGCGATGGGTCAGGGCGTAGGCGCGGAGCACGGCGTAGTAGTCGGTGCGGTCGACGTGTGACTGGGCGGGATAGTCGATGAGGAGGTTGGCCAGGGCGGTGAGCGTCTGGCTGGTGGCGAACGGCCAACTCGGGCCGTTCCAGCGACAGCAGCCTTCGAGTGCCTGATACATGAACCACGGGCTGCGCCGTTCGACCGTGGTGGGACCGAAAGGCGCGGAGAACCCCTCGGGATCGCGCAGTTGGGCCCACGCCGCGGCGTGGCCCGCCGGCGCCATGTGGAAGTACCACGGCAGGAAACCGATCTGCTCGCGGTCGGCGATCCTGCGCCGCTCGGGATTCCCGTCCCGCATGACGTGCTTGTAGAACTGGTCCTCCTCGTCCCACAGCCAGCGCTCCTGCTGCCGCTGCAGGGCACGGGCCCGCTCGTCGTAGCGGTCGGCCTTCGCCTCGTCGCCCCTGTGGCCGCGGCGTCGCAGGAGCGCGGCGATCGCCTTGGCGTCACCGTACTGGTAGGCGTTGAGAGTGGGGCGGAACCCCTCACCACCGTGGTACGGGTCGTCGCTCCGGTAGGAGCTCGCGGTGTACTCCATCGCGTCCCACACCGGTGTCTGCCAGTAGAGACCGACCTCGTCGTCGAACTGCGGAGCCCACCGCCCCCACTGGCGCTCCAACGCGTCGAGCAGCCCCAGGGCGTGCTCCCACCTGCCGTCGGTCGACGCCCGGGCCACGACGGCGTCCGCGATCCAGAAGGAGTACTGGTGCGCCCAGTCGGTGGTGTTCTCGTTGAGGAAGTCCGTGGCCGGTTTGGGGCCCGAGCCGCTGCCGCGCAGCCAGTAGTCGATGTAGTCGTCGAGGTACCGGTGATCGCGCAGCCAGCGTGCCTCGCGGATGTGGTGAGCGGCGGCGGCATTGATCCCGCCGTGCGGCGCGGAGTAGCCGACCGGACCCAGGAACTCCGAGAGGATCCACCCCTCCTGGGGCCCGGTGTACTTCAGGGCGTGCTTGATCACGCGCCACCGGTAGTAGTAGGTGTCCCGGACGGCGGCGTCGGGCAGGTCGACGAAGGGGATGTTCGCCTCGTACCACTCGGGCTCCGGAAGGTCTCCCAGCAGCGACCGGTGGTCCAGGAAGGCCGTCCCGGGGCCCACCGCCGGATACGGCGAAGACGCGGTCGGCCGCTCGCCTGCCGCGGGCGCCCCGCCCGGAGGGCCGCCGGGCGCACCCACGCGCGCGGCGGTGCCGGGCGGCACCGCCCCGCTCAGAGCCACCGCGCCCAGGGCCGCGGCACCGCTGTGAAGGAGCCGCCGGCGATCGAGGACCATATGCGTGCTCCTTCTGCGAGAACGAGCGGGCAGGGCTGCCCGGACGTCCGGCGGGCCGTGCCTGACAGCGTTGTCCGCCGGAGGTGACCCGGCCCAGACTGCCATGAGGAGGCCCACGGCTGAAGGGTCCGTGCAACGTTAGAAAGGCGGACGGGGCGCCGTCCGGCCGGTACGGGCCCGAAGGGCCGCTCCCGGACCGCGACCTCCTCGGGCACGGCGTCAGCCCGCGCACCTCGGCCCCGCAGGCGCTGTCCCGGCCCCCGCGGAAGCGTTGACCGGCCCGACCGGCCCGACCGGGATCCCGGGCGCGGGCGTGCGGGAGGTGGGGGAGACCCGGCCGGAAGACCGGCGCCGACGCCGGATCCGCGCGCACCACGGGGACAGGGGAGCCCGCGCGGCTCAAGTCGCCGTGACGGACGGTGAATCGCCGGCCCGAGGCACCGGGCGGCCGCACCGGGCGGCCTGTTTGCCGTCCGGGCCGTGTTGTGTGAGCGTGAGGCGCCATGAACGGTGATCACCAGCGGGACGAGGCGCTGTCCCAGGCGGTACGGCTGCGCCGGCAGGGACGGAGCACGCAGGCCCGGGAGCAGCTGCTGACCTTGGCGAAGCGGTATCCGCACGACGCCGAGATCGCCTACCAGACCGCATGGGTGCACGACGTGCTCGGCCTGGAGGACGAGGCCGTCCCCTTCTACGAACGGGCCCTGACCGGACCGGGCCTGCCCGAGGAGGACCGTCACGGCGCTTTCCTCGGGCTGGGAAGCACCTACCGTGTCCTGGGCCGGTACGCCCTGGCGGAGCGGACCCTGAGGTCGGGGCTGGAGGAGTTCCCGCAGGACGCGGCCCTGCAGGCCTTCCTGGCGATGGTTCTGTACAACACCGGGGAGGGCCGGGAGGCCGTGGGGGTGCTGCTGAAGGTACTGGCGGCCACCAGCGGCGACCGGCGGGTGCAGGACTACCGGCGCGCCATCGAGCACTACGCCGACGACCTCGACGGCCGGCAGGCGTGACCCGGGGCGGTCACCGACGGCGACGCAGCCGGCCGTCCCGGCGCCGGACGGCCCGGGCACACCGGATCGGGCCGCGGACGGTGATGACGACGGAGGCGAAGCCGAGGAAGGCGCCGACGACGGCGGTGCGCCGCCCACCACGGCGCCCGGCCCGTCGCAGCCGGGCAGGGCTCTCCCGTCCGCGGGCGGACGGCGAGGCTGCGGGGCGGCCGCTCTCCCGTGAGCCGTTTCACGCCGTCTCCCGGTACGCCGCCGCCTCCTCCAGATCCAGCCGCCGCAGCAGGGTGCGCAGCATCTCGTCGTCGAGGTAGCGGGCGTCACGGAGCCTGACGAACACGTCGCGCTCCGTGCTGATCATCTCCCGCGACAGCCGCCGGTAGGTGTCGTCCACGGACTCCCCGGTGACCGGGTTGGCCTGGCCCAGACGTTCCCAGACGGCGTTGCGGCGCCGCTCCAGGATGGTGCGCAGACGCTCGGCGAGCGGGGCCGGAAGAGCATTGCGCTCGTCGGACAGGAGCTCCTCCAACCGCTGCTCGGCGGCCCGTGAGGCTTGAGCCTGGGCGTTGGCCTCCGCGAGGGTCTCGGCCCGGGTGTCACGCCCGGGGAGCTTCAGCAGGCGGATCAGCGGCGGCAGCGTCAGCCCCTGCACCACCAGCGTGCCGATGACCGTGGTGAAGGTCAGGAAGAGCAGCAGGTTGCGCTGCGGGAAACCGACGCCGTCGACGGTGAGCGGGATCGAGAAGGCGATGGCCAGCGAGACCACGCCGCGCATGCCGGCCCAGGCGATGACGAACGGCGACTTCCAGCCGCTCCTGCCCTCGCGTTCCCGGATCCGCGCCGACAGCAGCGGTGGCAGGAAGGTCGCCGGGTACACCCATACGAACCGCGCGACGACGACCACCGCGAAGACAGCCAGCGCGTACCGGGCGGCCTCGACGCCCGCGTACTCCCCGAGCCCTGCGAGCACGATCGGCAACTGCAGTCCGATGAGCGCGAACACCGCCGCCTCCAGGACGAACGCGACCATCCGCCACACCGCCTCCTCCTGGAGCCGGGTGGCGAAATCGACCTCCCACGCGCGGTGGCCCAGATAGAGCGCGACGACCACGACCGCGATGACCCCGGAGGCGTGCACCTGCTCGGCGGCGGCGTAGGCGACGAACGGGATCAGCAGGGAGAGCGTGTTCTGCAGCAGCGCCTCCTTCAGGTGGGTGCGCAGCCAGTGCAGCGGGACCATCAGCACCAGGCCGAACGCGAGGCCGCCGAACGCCGCGAGCAGGAACTCGCCGATCCCCCCGGCCCAGGTCGCGCCCTCGCCGACGGCCGCAGCCACGGCCACCCGGAACGCGGTGATCGCGGTGGCGTCGTTCAGCAGGGACTCGCCCTGGAGGATCGTGGTGATCCGGGACGGCAGTCCGACCCGGCGCGCCACCGCCGTCGCCGCGACCGCGTCCGGCGGGGCCACCACGGCACCGAACACCAGAGCCGCGGTGAGCGGCAGGCCCGGCACCAGCAGGTACAGCACCCAGCCCACGACGAAGGTCGCGAACAGCACGTACCCCACCGACAGCAGCGCGACCGGCCGCAGCTGCGCCCGCAGCCCGAGGTAGGAGCTGTCGATGGCAGCCGTGTGCAGCAGCGGGGGCAGGACGAGCGGAAGGACGATGTGCGGGTCGAGCGTGTAGAGGGGCACTCCGGGGACGTAGCTGACCGCGAGGCCGGCGGCGACCACCAGCAGCGGAGCCGGTACCGGAGTGCGCCTGGCGGCCGCGGAGATCGCGGCACTGCCCGCCACCAGCAACAGCAGCGGCATCACGTCCATGACGTGCCCACCTCCCGATCTCCACGCAGCGATCCGTACGACCGTCGTAATCTGGCCATCATGAAACAGTGCACGCACGCCGACGCGCTGCCGCTCCCGGAACCCGTCCCCCTCACCGAGACGTGTCCGGAGTGTCTGCGGGACGGCACGGATCCGGTGCAGTTGCGGCTGTGCCTCAGCTGCGGTCACGTCGGCTGCTGCGACTCGTCGCAGGGGCGGCACGCCACGGGGCACCACCGGGAAACGGGCCACCCCGTGATGCGGACCCATGAACCCGGAGAGGACTGGCGCTGGTGCTTCGTCGATCACGTACTCGTGTGACCGGACGGGACCCGGCCGGCGAGGACCGGCCGCGCCCTCACCCGGGTGGAAGCGGGGTGACGGCGCGGGTGCGCGAGTCGTAGACGCGTGCGCCGACGAAGCGGCCGCGCACGGGCCCCTCCCGCAGACCGGGCGGCAGAAGCAGGTCGTCCGGCGCGTTCCACGCCGCCCGGCGGCTGCGACCGAGGGTGATGTGCGGCTGCCAGGTCTCCGGCAGGAGCAGGGGGTGGTCCGGCGCGCATCCCGTGGCGAGGAGCAGGTCGTGGAGGGCGGCGTGCACGGCGAGGAGTTCGGGAACGCGCCGGACGCGCCAGGCGAGCACGTGGGTGCGGCCGGAGAAGCGCACGAGCCCGTCGAGGACGGCGGGACAGTCCAGGCCGCCCGACCACCCCCGCAGCCCCTCCTCCGCCGCCGCGGTCAGGGAGCCGACCGCCGCCAGTGTCAGATGGGGCCGGTTCGTCGGATGACGATGGTGCCTCTGGCTGGGCTCTCCCCGCGCGGCCAGATGCTCCCAGACCAGCCGGACCCCGTGTTCGGTCTCCCGGTCGAGGAGCAACTCCACCGTGTTCACCCCTTCCCTCCCGGGGGCCGCACCGCCAAGGGCGCCCGCACCCCCTTGTCCGCCGCGTCGCCCGAGGGATCTTCTACAAGTGCCGTCATGCTCTGCTCCTCTCGTCTCGGCGCCCGATCGGGGCGCGCGGGCCACGGCAGCGCGATCCCGGGCGACGGCCGTCGTGCCCGCGGGCAGCGCGGCCGTCGAGAGCGGCACCGGTGAACCGCGTGAGCGCCTCCCGGCCGAGAGCCGACGAGCCGGACCGGCGCGGCGCGCCCCGGTCCGGTCCCCGGTGTCCGGACAGCCGCACCACCGTCGTCTTCCGCGCGCATCAACATGTACCGCACCGTCCTCGGGCACGCCTCGTTCACCCCCGCGGAGCGAGGGACGCCGAAGGAAGCACGTGACGGTGCGGCGCTGGGCGGAGCGGCGCGCGATGCCCGGCGGACGCGGTGCCGGCCGCACGACGGACCACCGGCCGGCGATCCGTACGGAGGCGCACGGAGAACCGGGGGCCGACGGGCTCATGAGATCATCGTGCCCGCAGCCCTGGAGCCCCCGGAGCCGCCGTCCTGCCGGCCACCGGCTGAGCGACTCCACCGGGGAGCGCCGGCGCGAGCGGACCACGGCGCTTGGGGGACGGGCATGGGGGACGACGGGACGACGGAAGCACGCCGGGAGCGTGCGCGTGCCGAGCGGCTGACCGAAGGACTGACCGTCGCCGTGGCGTCGGTCCTCTCGTTCGCCCTGCTGGCCGGCCCGGCGGTCGTCTTCGGCGCGACCGCCTGGCACCTGGTCACCGGCACCGGTACCACCGCGTTCAGCAGGGTCTCGGCCCCGGTGCTCTTCCTCGCCCTGGTGACGCTGCCGCTCCTCCTGGCCCGCATGGTGTTCCGCTCGGGCCGGCGCAGGGGCAACGCGCGGCTGACGGCGGCGGTCCCGGCGGCGCTGACGCTGCTCGGCTCGTCCGTCGTGCCGTTCGCGGCTCTGTGCCTGATCGTCGCGTACGCGGACTGACCTCCGGCCACGACCGCCCGCCCGGCCTGCGCACCGGACGGAGCACAGCGGGCGCGACGCGCCCGCGGCCCGTCCGCGGGCGCCGATGCCGGCGGAGGGGAGACGGACGAAGGGCGCCGAGGCGGGGAGAAGGCCGGCCGCGGGGAGTTCCCGTCGGACCGCCCCGGCCGCCGGCCGCCGCGGACCTCCCTCCGTGCCTCCACCGGCCCCGGGCCCGTTCGACGCTTGACGCCCCCGGCCGGGGGTAGCCGACAGACCTCGAGGAACGAACGAGGCGGAAGGCCGAAGGCCCGAAGGGAGACGGCCCATGGAAGCGTCCCGAGCACACGACGGCCGGGAACTCGACGATCTCGCACCCGGCACGCGCCAGCGTGCCCAGTTACGCGCACGCGTCGCCGACATCGCCTCGACAGCACTGTGCGTGGTGCTCGCACTGTGGGCGCTGTGGAGCATCGTCGGCACGATGCGCGGCACGGAGGAATGGGCGTACAGCGCAGTGGCCTGCGTGCTGCTGGCGATCGCCCTGACCGCCCGGACGGTGGCTCTCCGACGCGGGAACGTCCAGTCCGGGCGATGAGGGCGACGGAGGACGGCGGCGACGAGGACGCCCGCGTCTGGACGGCCCCGTCGTAGGCCGTCCGGACCTCCACGGTGCACTCGGCGCCGCCGCCCTCGTCGACCGGGCCGCTGCTGATCAGCGGCACGTCCTTCACGGTCCGGCTCCCCAGGGTCCCGTCGTCGTCCTCGCGCGGCGGGGGGCCGCACACCACGACGACGGACGGGACACCGCCGTACCGGCACCGCCGAACGCCGCTCCGGCCGGCTCGAGGGCGGTGGTTCCGGCGGTCTTGCCCGGCCTCCGGCTCCGGTGCGAGACTTCGGANNTCGCACCGGAGAGCGCGTACGGGCCGACGAACAACTGCGCGGGCATCGGGGGTGTCCTGCGCCGCAGGGGGCACCGTGTGGTGTTCGCCGCGGAGGCGTCCTGGAAGGGGCGCCTCGCGCCGCTCGGTTTCGAGGAGGAACTGCTCGACCTGGCCCCGCCGCCAGAACAGCCCCAGGACGCGGGCCAGTTCTGGAAGGACTTCGTGCGCGACACGGCGCCCGAGTTCCGGAAACCGACCATCGAGCAGCTGAGCACCTGGATCAAGCCGGTGTGGGAGGAACTGGTCTCCGGCGCCCGGTACTGCGAACCGCAGTTGAAGGAGATCATCGCCCAGGTCCGGCCGGATGTGATCGTCGAGGACAACGTCGTGTGCTTCCCGGCGCTGACCACGGCGGGCGTTCCCTTCGTGCGGATCGTTTCCTGCAACCCGCTGGAGATGAAGGGCGAGCACGTTCCTCCGCCGTTCTCCGGGTACCCGGCCGGGGACCGGAGCGGGTGGGACGGGTTCCGCGCCGAGTACGACCGCACGCACCGGAGCCTGTGGAGCGACTTCGGCACCTGGGTGACCGAGCAGGGCGCGCGTCCGCTGCCCGACCTGGAGTTCATCCACGAGGGTGATCTGAACCTGTACGTCTATCCCGAATCGGCCGACTACACGGACGCCCGCCCGCTGGGCCCCACCTGGCACCGCCTGGACTCCTCGGTCCGCGAGACGCGGGAGGGGTTCACCCCGCCGCCCGGCCCGGCCGGCGGCGGCGCGCTGATCTACTTCAGCCTCGGCTCGCTCGGCTCGGCCGACGTGGACCTCATGCGCAGGACCATCGCCTCGCTCGCCCGCACCCCGCACCGTTACATCGTCTCCAAGGGCCCGCTGCACGAGGAGATCGAACTGCCGTCGAACATGTGGGGCGAGGAGTTCCTGCCGCAGACCCGGATCCTCCCGCTCGTCGACCTCGTCATCACGCACGGCGGCAACAACACGACCACCGAGGCCCTCCACTTCGGCAAGCCCATGATCCTGCTGCCGTTGTTCTGGGACCAGCACGACAACGCCCAGCGCATGGCCGAACTGGGCTACGGCGTCCGGCTCGACCCGTACCGCTTCACCGATGCCCAACTCCACGGAGCGATCCGTCGTCTGCTCGGCGATACGACCCTGCGGCGCGTTCTGACCGAGGCCGGTGAGACGATCCGGGCGCGCGACGGAGTGCACACGGCCGCGGACCTGATCGAACGGGCCGCCACGGGCTGATCCCACCGGTCCTCGGACGAACCGGCCTCGTAGCCCCGACTCCCCGCGGACCGCGGGCCGCCGGGCTTCGTCACCGGACCGGCCCTCGTGAGGCGCAGCGCACCCGCCCCGCGGCAGACCGCCCCCGTACGCGCAGCACGGTTCTCGCCGGGTCGTGCCCTGTCCCCCCACCGCCGGCCCCAGCGGCACGCCCGCGGTGCCCCTCGTACGCCAACGGCACGGACGACACGAGCGATCCCTTTTCCGACCCCCCGCCCGGTCGATTCCAAGACCGCCCCGGGCAAGCACCCCGCAAGCTTTGTCCCGATCAAGGAGAAAGCGAAGAGATCTCTCGCGAAAGGGGTTACGTACCGGAACTGGGACCGCTAACTTCCTTGAATCGAAGCGGGCATGCACGCGAAGCCCGGCTCGACGGCGCGACGGCGCGCGCCGGTGCTCCCCGCGACAGGACCGATCACGTCCTGTCGTCTACCCCACACTTCGGGAGACGCCCGTGCGCACAAAACTGCTCAGACCCGGGTTCGTCCGTTCGTTGGCGGTGGCGGTGGTGTGTGCCGTCGGCTGCCTGACACCGGGCACGGCGGCTGCCGCACCGCCGGGCCCGGCCGACGGCCCAGAGGCAGCGGCCGCGGAGTTCCAGCAGGTCACGCTCGCCAAGGGGGTGGCCGAAACGGGCGAGCCCATGACCTTGACCGTGCTGCCCGACCGTTCGGTCCTGCACACCTCGCGCGACGGCACCGTCCGGCTCACGGACGGAGCCGGAAACACGAAAGTGGCGGGCAGACTCGACGTCTACAGCCATGACGAGGAAGGCCTGCAAGGCATCGCGGCGGACCCGGCCTTCACCTCCAACCGCTTCGTCTACCTGTACTACGCCCCCAGGCTGAGCACTCCGAACGGTGACGCCCCCTCCGACGGATCGGCCTCCGACTTCGCACCGTTCGACGGTGTCAACCGGCTCTCCCGGTTCGTCCTGAAGACCGACGGCACCCTGGACACGGCCAGCGAGAAAAAGATCCTCGACGTCCCGGCGTCCCGCGGCATCTGCTGTCACGTCGGCGGCGACATCGACTTCGACGCGGCGGGCAACCTCTACCTGTCGACCGGCGACGACACCAACCCGTTCGCCTCCGACGGCTACACCCCGATCGACGAGCGTGCGGCCCGCAACCCCGCCTACGACGCCCAGCGTTCCTCCGGCAACACCAACGACCTGCGCGGAAAGGTCCTGCGCATCAAGGTCAACGCCGACGGAACGTACTCGACCCCCAGTGGCAACCTCTTCCCGCCCGGTACCGCCAGGACCCGGCCCGAGATCTACGCGATGGGCTTCCGCAATCCGTTCCGGATGAGTGTCGACAAGGCCACGGGCACCGTCTACCTCGGCGACTACGGTCCCGACTCGGGGACCGCGAAGCCCGATCGAGGGCCCGAGGGCCAGGTCGAGTTCAACCGCATCACCAAGGCGGGCAACTACGGCTGGCCGTACTGCACCGGCAAGAACGACGCCTACACCGATCACGACTTCGCCACCGGTACTCCGGGCACCGCCTTCAACTGCTCGGCACCCAAGAACACTTCGCCGCGCAACACGGGCCTGACCGACCTGCCGCCCGCCCAACCCGCCTGGATCCCCTACAACGGCACCTCCGTACCGGAGTTCGGCGGCGGCTCCGAGTCCCCCATGGGCGGTCCCGTCTACCGCTACGACGCCGGCTCCACCTCCGAGGTCAAGTTCCCGCAGGAGTTCGACGGCGACTTCTTCGCCGGCGAGTTCGGCCGCCGCTGGATCAAGCGCGTCGAAACGGCCGGCGACGGCACCGTGCAGTCCATCAACCCCTTCCCCTGGAGCGGCACCCAGGTGATGGACATGGCTTTCGGCCCGGACGGCGCCCTCTACGTCCTCGACTACGGCACCGGCTACTTCAACGGCGACGAGAACTCCGCCCTGTACCGCATCGAACACGTCACCGGCGGCCGCGCCCCCATCGCGCAGGCCAAGGCGAACGTCACCTCCGGCAAGGCACCCCTGGCCGTCTCCTTCTCCTCGGCCGGCAGCTCGGACCCGGACGGAGACGCCCTCGGCTACTCCTGGACCTTCGGCGACGGCGCGACCTCCACCGCCGCCAACCCCTCCCACACCTACGCGGCCAACGGCCAGTACACGGCCACACTGAAGGTCACGGACACCACCGGCAGGACCGCTACGGCGTCCGTGCAGATCACCGTCGGGAACACCGCCCCCACCGTGAGGATCGACCTGCCCGCGGACGGACGCATCTACGACTTCGGCGCCGCGATCCCGTTCGCGGTGACGGTGACCGACCCCGAGGACGGCACCGTCGACTGCTCCAGGGTGAAGGTCTCGTTCATCGTCGGGCACGACAGCCACGGCCACCCGCAGACCTCGGCCACCGGCTGCACCGGCACGCTGCAGACCTTGGCCGACGGCGAACACGACCCCAACGCCAACATCTTCGGCGTCATCGACGCCGAGTACACCGACAAGGGCGCGAACGGGCAGCCCGCGCTGACCACGCACGACCAGCACATCACCCAGCCCACCCACCGGCAGGCCGAGCACTACGGCGACTCCGCCGGCGTCCAGGTCGTCACCCACGGACCCGCCCACGGCGGCAGGACCGTCGGCCACATCGACAACGGAGACTGGATCTCCTTCAGCCCCTACGCCCTCGACAACGCCACCGAGTTCACCGCCCGGGTCTCCTCCGCGGGCACGGGCGGCACCATCGAGGTACGCGCAGGGTCCCCGACCGGCACCCTGCTCGGCACGGCGGCCGTGCCGGTGACCGGCGGCTGGGAGGTCTTCCAGGACGTCACCACCGGCCTGTCCGGTCAGCCCTCCGGCACCACGACGCTGTTCCTGGTCTTCAAGGGCGGCACCGGCTCACTGTTCGACGTCGACGAGTACTCCTTCACCACCTCCGGCGGCGGAACCCGGTCGGGTCCGGTCAGG
>NZ_LIRG01000313.1 GCF_001419695.1 Streptomyces prasinopilosus | reverse complement strand
GCCCCGGAACGCGGGCCCCGGACCCCCGGCGGCCGGTGCCCCGGGGCCCGCGTTCCGGGGCCCGTGCCCGCCCCCCGGGCATCCCCCGCATAACGACTCGACCGGCGCCGTCGACGGGCGGGACAAGTCTGGGAAGATGGCCCCGACAACGACGTCGCATCCAAGGTTCCAGGTCAGGGCCGACAGTACGCAGTACGCCAACCCGCACGCGCTTGCATAAGGAGCGGACAGATGCCCATCGCAACTCCCGAGGTCTACAACGAGATGCTGGACCGGGCGAAGGCAGGAAAGTTCGCCTACCCGGCCATCAACGTCACCTCGTCCCAGACCCTGCACGCGGCACTGCGCGGCTTCGCCGAGGCGGAGAGCGACGGCATCGTGCAGATCTCCACGGGCGGCGCCGAGTTCCTGGGCGGTCAGCACAAGAAGGAGATGGTGACCGGCGCGGTCGCCCTGGCCGAGTTCGCGCACATCGTCGCCGAGAAGTACGACGTCAACATCGCCCTGCACACGGACCACTGCCCGAAGGACAAGCTCGACGGCTACGTCCGTCCGCTGCTCGCGATCTCGGAGGAGCGCGTCAAGGGCGGCCGCAACCCGCTGTTCCAGTCCCACATGTGGGACGGCTCCGCGGAGACCCTCGCCGACAACCTGGGCATCGCCCAGGAACTCCTGGAGCGCGCCCGCGCCGCGAAGATCATCCTCGAGGTCGAGATCACCCCGACCGGCGGTGAGGAGGACGGCGTCTCGCACGAGATCAACGACTCCCTCTACACCACGGTCGACGACGCGATCCGCACCGCGGAGGCGCTCGGCCTCGGCGAGAAGGGCCGCTACCTGCTGGCCGCGTCCTTCGGCAACGTGCACGGCGTGTACAAGCCGGGCAACGTCGTCCTGCGCCCGGAGCTGCTCAAGGAGCTGAACGAGGGCACCGCCGCCAAGTACGGCAAGCCGGCCGGCTCGCAGCCGTTCGACTTCGTCTTCCACGGCGGCTCGGGCTCCTCGCCGGAGGAGATCCTCACCGCGCTGGAGAACGGCGTCGTCAAGATGAACATCGACACGGACACCCAGTACGCCTTCACGCGCCCGGTCGTCGACCACATGTTCAGGAACTACGACGGCGTCCTGAAGGTCGACGGCGAGGTCGGTTCCAAGAACACCTACGACCCGCGCACCTGGGGCAAGCTGGCCGAGGCGTCGATGGCCGCCCGCGTCCTGGAGGCCTGCCAGAACCTGCGTTCCACGGGCACGAAGATCAAGTAGTCGTCCGGGGGAGTGGACCGGGCCCGGCACCCATGGTGCCGGGCCCGGCCCGTTTCCTTATGCTCCCTGCATGCCCGATGTCCGGCTGGCCTCACCGCAGGGCACGTGGATCCTGCTCACCACGGTGCTCGGTTCGAGCATGGTCCTGCTGGACTCCACCGTCGTCAACGTCGCCCTGCCGCGCATCGGCCGCGACCTCGACGCGGACCTCGCCGCCCTCCAGTGGACGGTCAACGCGTACATGGTCACGCTGGCCGGCCTGATCCTGCTGGGCGGGGCGCTGGGCGACCGGTTCGGACGACGGAAGGTGTTCGTGGTCGGGGTGCTGTGGTTCGCCACGGCCTCCCTGGTGTGCGGTGTCGCGCCGAACGCCGGTGTGCTGATCGCCGCCCGCGCCCTGCAGGGGATCGGCGGCGCGCTGCTCACGCCCGGCTCCCTCGCCCTGATCCAGGCCTCCTTCCACCCCGACGACCGGGGCCGGGCGGTGGGCCTGTGGTCCGGCTTCGGCGGGATCGGCGCGGCGGTCGGCCCGTTCCTGGGCGGCTGGCTGGTGGACGGGCCGGGCTGGCGCTGGGTGTTCCTGATCAACGTGCCGCCGGCCGTGCTGTGCGCCCTGATCGCCCTCCGCCACGTACCGGAGTCGGACAGCGGGGAGCGGGCCCCCGGCCGTTTCGACGTGCTCGGCGCGGTGCTCGGCGCGCTCGCTCTCGCCCTGGTGACGTACGCGCTGATCGAGGCCGGTGACGGCTCCCCCGTGGTCGCGGTCGCCGGGGTCGCCGGGCTGGTCGCGGCCGTCGCCTTCGTGCTCGTCGAGCAGCGCCGGCCGCACCCGATGATGCCGCTGGACATCTTCGCGTCCCGCCAGTTCACGGCGGTCAACGGGGTGACGCTGTGCGTGTACGCGGCGTTCGGCGGCTTCTTCTTCCTCGCCGCGCTCCAGCTCCAGGTCGCCGTCGGCTGGTCCGCGCTCGCCGCCGGTACGGCGCTGCTGCCCACGACCGCGCTGATGCTGCTGCTCTCCGCCCGCTCCGGCGAACTCGCCGACCGGATCGGTCCGCGCGTCCCGCTCACCGTCGGACCGCTGCTGTGCGCGGCCGGGATGCTGCTGATGACACGGGTGGGGCCGGGTGCCTCGTACCTCACCGACGCGCTGCCCGCGCTGCTGGTGCTGGGCCTCGGCATGGTCACCCTGGTGGCGCCGCTGACCGCGACCGTCCTGGCGGCCGTGGACACCGCGCGGGCGGGCCTGGCCAGCGGGGTCAACAACGCGGCGGCCCGCGCGGCCGGACTGGTGGCGGTGGCCGCGCTGCCCCTGCTCGTCGGGATGGGGCCGGAGGCGTACCGGGAGCCGGCCGCCTTCGACGAGGCGTTCGGGCGGGCGATGGTGCTGTGCGCCGCCGTCCTGGTGGCCGGCTCGGTCATCGCCTTCGCGACCGTGCGGCGTCCCGCGCAGGGCTGCCGCCACCCCGAATGCCGTACCCACGGCAGCGTGGCCGTGCCCCCGCTGGAGCCCGAGACCGAAAAGGGGGCGGGTGGTGGTGTTTCACGTGAAACACCACCACCCGCCCCCGGGCGGCCCGAGGACTGAATCCCCCGGGCACGGCCCCGACGCGGGCCTAGGCCCGCTTCAGCTCCTCGTACGCCTCGGCGCTGCTGTCCTGGAGGAACTGCTTGCAGCGCTCCGCCTCGTCCTTCTCGTCGATCGCCTCGGCCGCGCGGGCGAGGGCGGCGAGGCAGCGGAGGAAGCCGCGGTTGGCGCGGTGGCTCCACGGGATCGGCCCGTGGCCCTTCCAGCCGGACCTGCGCAGCGCGTCGAGTCCGCGGTGGTAGCCCGTCCGGGCGTACGCGTACGACTCGACCACCCGCCCCGCCTCGAAGGCGTCGTCGGCGAGCATGGCCCAGGCCAGGGAGAACGTCGGGAACTTCGCCACCACCTCGACGGGCGGCAGGGACTCCTCGCCGAGCAGGCGGTACGCCTCCTCGTTCGCCGGCAGATGGGTCGGGTCGGGGCCGCCGAGCAGGTTCTTCTGAGTGGTCATGACGCCAGTCTGCCACCTGCCGGGGTGTGTTCCGCCGGGGTCGTGCGCTGGAGATGCGGGCGGGCGGGGGCGGGGTGACCATCGGACCAGGGGTGGTTCCGTGCCGTCCGCCGGCCGGTTCGTCACCGGGGCGCGACC
>NZ_LIRG01000312.1 GCF_001419695.1 Streptomyces prasinopilosus | reverse complement strand
CCAGCGAAGTCCTCGCCTTCTCCGCCGAGTGCCTACGGTCCGGCTTCGTCAGGATCCGCTGGCAGGTCAGCGCCAAGGCACACCGCAGCGACAGCCACACGGTCTTCGTGCCGCTCAAGCACCGGACGGAGGGTGAGTACCGCGACNNCGACGCCCACCTGTCGCGGTGGGAGCCGGTTCCTATGACCTTCCCTGGCCAGCGGGGCAAGCGACGCCGGCTGGAGGTCTTCTTCGCCCCGCGCCGACGCGGCAAGGGCGAGATGCCCACCGCCTCCACCTACGGCTATCACTTCAGGAAGGTGTGCGTGTCGGCTGGCCTGATCGATGCGGACGACAAGGCCAAGTACACGCCCGGCAGTCTCCGACACTTCTTCGCCTCGATCGCGTTGGCGAACGGCGTACCGATCCGCGAGGTCTCGCGCTGGCTCGGCCGCAAGTCGATCAAGACCACCGTGGACATCTACGGTCACCTCGTTCCCGAGGCGTGGGATCGTTGTCGAGACATCATGCAGAACGCCATGCGCCCTGCGGCCGAGGGCGTGGAGGGGGCCGTCTCCGCCGCTTGACGTGCTGGATGCGCTGGGTGAACGCCTACCGTGCTGGATCGGTGCTGGATGCGATCACTTGAAGGAACGTTTCCGCAGGTGGGAGCTCTGCACTACAGATTCCGCTTCAACGTGTAGCGGGTGCTGCATCGCCACGTCGCCGATCTGGCAAACATGTAGGTCAGGAGGGGGTCGGTCTTTCAGGGTCGGCCCCCTGGCTGCCTGCCGTGGTGGGATGGTGCCGGGAAACCTGCCTGGTCTTCGCCCGTCATCATCCCCGGTCACCCCTGCCGTGCCGAGAGTGTGCCGGGACGGCGGCCGGCTTCTGCGTCGAGTCGCGGATGGTGCGGGGCGTGACGAGAGGAGTGAGCGGCTCTTCCACAGCCTTTTCCGGTGGCTCCCGCGTGGGTGACGGGGGCGTGGGCCGTAGCACTTTTCCTACTCGTTTGACACACTCGGGTCATGGCTGAGACGACGTACAGCATCGGAGAAGGGCCGGCGACGCGGGTGAGCCTGTCGCTTCCGGAGGGGACCGCGGAGGCGATCCGGGCGCGGGTGGGCAAGCGGGAGTTCTCTGCGTTCATCGCCGCGGCGGTCGAGCGTGAACTGCGCGGCCAGGTGTTGGACGAGTACCTGGCGGATTACGAGAACCGCAAGGGGCCGGTCTCTGAGCAGGCTCGTCAGCGGGCTCGGCAGGTCTTCGACGAGGTGTTCGCCGAGGAGGCCGAGTGGCCCGCCGCAAGCTGAGTCACGAGGGGACGCTGGTCCTCGACAGCGAGGGGCTCTCGAAGCTCCTCGCCGACGACGAGCAGGTGGTGGCTCTGGTTGCCGAGGCGCGCTCGCGAAGCATGGAGGTCGTGATCAGCGCGCTCACCCTCATCGAGGTCGTCCATGTCCGTACGGACAAGTCCCGCCTGAACCGGGTGCTCTCCGGGCTGCGCGTAGTCCCGGTGGGCGACGAGGAGGCGAGGGCGGCCTCGAAGTTGCTGATGGATGCCGGTTTGCACGGGCACAAGTATGCGATCGACGCTGCGGTCGCCGAGGCCGCGTTGCGGCAGCACCGCCCCGTGCTCATGTTGACCTCCGATGTCGACGACATGGTCAAGCTGTGCGGTGATCGCGTCCGGCTCGTGGCGGTGTGATCTCCCTTTGCACGGGTCACCAGCACGGTCTCATCGACGCGTTGGTCCCGGAGCCATGCGTTTCCCGGTCGGGAAAAGGCTCCCGCCGCAGCGCGCGACGAAGGTAGCCCGGAGTTCCGGCGGTCTACCGGATCAGCTCCCGTATGCGTCGTCCTTGTCCCATGCGCGAGGTGTCCCAGAAGTGCGGAGGCGTCAACGTCATGTTGCTCCGGCTCGCCTCCCCCTGGCCTTGGTCCCGTTCACCCGCGTCGGCTCCGGGCCTGTGGCCGTGTCGGTGAACGGCGAGCCCCCGGGGCCCGGGAAGCGCGGTGACCAGGGGCCCGTAAGGTCTCCTTCACCCGAAAGCCCGCCTTCCGGTCCTTCGTCCCCTCAGGCGTCGAAACGGCCGCGCGCACTCTCGAGGGGACCGAGGTGCTGGTGGGTCCAGCCGCATATGGCGTCGACCGCGGTGCGCGGGGCCCGGCCCGGCTCGGTGAGGGTGTACTCGACTCGCGGCGGCACGGTGGGGTGCACCTTCCGGTCGGCCAGGCCATTGCGCTCCAGCATGCGCAGGTTCTGGGTGAGCATCCTGTGGCTGACGCCCTCGACCTCGTTCCGCGGCTCGCTGAAGCGCAGGGTGCGCTCGCCGAGCGCCTCGATGATCAGGAGCGCCCACTTGGGGGCGACGTCCGAGAAGATCTCCCGCGCCGGGGAGTCCGCGCGCCGCAGGTCGGCGCCCTCGGGCAGGCCCTTGAGTGGTTACGTGGTCACCATCAGGTTCCTCAGTCACCGAAAAGTGCGTTCTTCCAGGTCAGTCATCACTCTCCTAAAGTTTCCGAGTAACTACAAGAGAGTGGATCGGAAGGGCGAGCACCATGGCCACCATTGATGTCTTCACCTACGACGTGCCGGCCGAGAGCGACTTCGGCTACTCACAGGCGATCAAGTCCGGCGAGCTGATCCACGTCTCTGGACAGCTCTCGTTCGACGAGGCAGGCGAGTTCCTCTACGCGGGCGACTTCGCCGCCCAGCTCGAGCAGACCTACGCCAACATGGACAAGGTCCTGGACCACTACGGCGCCACCCGGAACCAGGTCGTCTCACAGACCCTGTACGTGGTGAACCTGCGGCAGAATGCCGCGGCGACGGCGGAGGGCAACCTGGGGTACTTCGGCGACCACCGCCCGGCCAGCACGGTCCTGGGCGTCACTGAACTGACCTTGCCCGGTCAGGTCATCGAGATCAGCTTCGTCATCGACACGAAACTGCCCGCCTGAGGTATCCCCCTCGCACGTCCCACAGCCCTCCGGGGGCTCCGTTCGTGGAACGGTCGCAGTGCGTGTGCCGCTGCTTGCGCGGCGCGTCCAGGTCCGCCCGTCCGATTTCGTACGCGAGCGTCTCGTCGTGCGAGCGCGACACACAGGTGCACGGCGCGGGGCGTGTGGCTCACCGGCCGACGGCGGCGGTCGTCAGGGCGCGGGCGGCGACGGCGCACAGGGTCCGCACCCCGGCAGGGCGTTCCACCGTCCTTCGAACGCCGTGCGGGCGGCCTTGCCCGAGGAGCCGGACAGGTCCTGCGGACTGCTCACGGCAGCACCTCCGCATATCCTCACCGGGCCCTCTCGGGGACACCGTTCCGCCCGCTCCGGCAGCGCTGCCGGA
>NZ_LIRG01000311.1 GCF_001419695.1 Streptomyces prasinopilosus | reverse complement strand
GTGTACGCCGCCACCCCCAGCGAGCTGCGGGCCGCCGCGGGGCGCGGCGGCCCGCAGCTCGCTGGGGGTGGCGGCGTACACGGCCCGGACGGTGTCGTTGAACTGCCGCACGCTGGCGAACCCGGCGGCGAAGGCGATCTCGGTGACCGGGAGCCCGGTGGTCTGCAGGAGTACGCGTGCGGTGTGCGCGCGCTNNCCGTCGGCGATCAGCCGCATGGCGCGGCCCACGACGTCGGCGCGCACGTTCCACTCGGCGGAGCCGGGGACGGCGTCCGGACGGCAGCGCCGGCAGGCCCGGAACCCGGCGCCCTGCGCGGCGGCGGCGGTCGGGAAGAACCGCACGTTGCGCCGCTTGGGCGTGACGGCGGGGCAGCTGGGACGGCAGTAGATCCCGGTCGTTCCCACGGCGAAGAAGAACGCCCCGTCGAACCGGCCGTCCCGGCTGCGCACCGCCTCGTACCTGCTGTCCTCGTCCGTCACACCGTCCAGTGTCCGCCGGCCGGAGGGGTCCGGCTGGCGGAAATCGGACATGGGGGTGGGAGGCCGGCCGGCGGGCCCGGGGCGGAGGTCCGCCGCCGGGACCCGCCGGACGCGGACGTCACAGCGGCCGGCCGCCCCGCTTGGCCTCCATGGCGGCCCTGCCCATCGCCCCCTTCCGCTTCCAGTCCTTGCGGATCTCCGCGCGGAGGCGTGCGTCGGTCTTGGCGACGATGCGCCGGTTCTCCCGGAGCAGCTTGCGGTAGCTCTCCAGCCGGCGTTCCGCGAGGGCGCCGGTCCCGATGGCCTCGAGGACCGCGCAGCCCGGCTCGCTCTCGTGGGCGCAGTCGTGGAAGCGGCAGCCCTCGGCGAACTCCTCGATCTCGGAGAACACCTGGCCGACGCCGCTGCCGGCGTCCCAGAGGCCGACGCCCCGCAGTCCCGGGGTGTCGATGAGGACTCCGCCGCCGGGCAGGGCGAGCAGGTTGCGGGTGGTGGTGGTGTGGCGGCCCTTGCCGTCGACGTCGCGGATAGCCCGTACGTCCATCACGTCCTCGCCGAGGAGCGCGTTGGCGAGGGTGGACTTGCCGGCGCCGGACTGCCCGATCAGTACGGACGTGCCGCCGGCGACGACCGCGGTGAGGACGTCGAGTCCGGCCCCGTCCCGTGCGCTGACGGTGAGCACCGGCACGCCGGGCGCGCTGGTCTCCACGTCCTGGACCAGGTGCGCCAGCGTCACCGGGTCCGGCACGAGGTCGGCCTTGGTGAGCACGACCACCGGCTGCGCCCCGGACTCCCAGGCGAGCGCGAGGAACCGCTCGATCCTGGCCAGGTCCAGTTCGGCGGCGAGCGAGACGGCGATGACGGCGTGGTCGACGTTGGCGGCGAGGATCTGCCCCTCGGAGCGCTTGGAGGAGGTGGACCGCACGAAGGCGGTGCGGCGCGGCAGCAGCGTCCGCACGTAACGAGGGCTGGCGCCCTCCGGGTCGACGGCGACCCAGTCCCCGGTGCACACGACCCGCAGGGGGTCGTGCGGGGTGACGAACGCGGTGTCGGCCCGTACGGTCCCGTCACCGGTGACGACGTCGCACCGGCCGCGGTCGACCCGCACCACACGGCCGGGCAGCAGCCCTTCGTCACCGTAGGGACCGAAGGCATCGCCCCAGCCCTCGTCCCACCCGTGGGCGACCAGCGCGGAACCGGCGTCGGGCAGGGAGGAGGAGGCGAAGGAAGAGGAGGAGAACGAGGACGAACTCAAGGGGTGACCCTTCACGAGGGTGGCCCCGGCACACGCGCGGCGGCGTGGAGAGGGAGGAGAGGTCAGCCGGAGGCCACGGGGGTGGGATGGATGATCCGGATCCGGGCAGCGCCCGGCGCAACAACGGCCATCACGGTCCTCACCTCCTGTTCGTCTCGTGCTTGTGTCCGGGGCCCGGAGGCCCTGCGGACGGAAGAACCATAGCCGGGGCCGACGCGTCTGCGTCAACCGCTTTTCCCGTGACCGTCGCTCCGGGCGCCCGCCGGCCGGTGCCGCCGCGGAGAGGACCCGACCGCGGCACGCTCTACCAGGTCGCATCCGCCGCGCGCGATCACTCCCGCCAAGTCATACATAATCCCCTGATCCATAGGCATGGCACAGGAGTGGGTAACACACTGTGAGACAGGCGGCATCCCGGCCGAAAACGAACGACGACCCGAAGGGCCTGTTCATGACGTCCATCGCTGCGCACACAGGGCCCGGGGAACCGCACTGGCCGGCCGCCGGCCTGCTGGGCACGCTGCCGGCCGGGACCCGCCACCAGCTGGTCCGCCTCGGGCGGCCGGTCCGCTTCGAGGGAGGCGAACGGCTGCTGCGTGAGGGCGAGTCCGGCTCGTACGCCTTCCTCCTGCTGAGCGGCTGGTTCAAGGTCCTGGCCACGACCGAGGACGGGCGGGAGGCACTGCTGGCGGTCCGGTGCGGCGGCGACATAGTCGGCGAGCTGGCCTGCTTCGACGGTCAGCCCCGGATCGCCACCGTCTCTCCGCACCCCACTGGTCCTCGTACCGCGCGCGCAGTTCGGCGATGCTCTCGGCGACGCCCACGCGCAGGCGGAGCATCGAGGCGCCCGTGAGGGTGTCGATCTCCTCGTACGCGGCGGTGACGAGGGGCCGGACCCGCTCCAGGAACCGCGTGCGGAGCGCCTCGTGGCTGCCCTTGCCGAGGAGGGCGCCGAGCGCGCCCCCGATGACGGTGCCGAGGCCGGGGGCGATCAGACTGCCGGCGAGGGCTCCGGCCATCGCCCCGCCGCCCGTGCGCAGTCTGCCGCTCGTGGTGAGCTGCTCGCCGATCCCGGTCAGCGTCCGGTCGACGCCGGACAGGTCGGGGTCGGCCAGGCCCCCGGCCGCCACCCGGGGTGCCACCGGCACGGTCCAGGTCTCACCGGCCAGCCCGGCCGGCGCGCTGTACTCCGCGGCGAAGTCGTGCGCGAGCTGCCCGGCCGCCGACGCCAGCAGCTCACCGGCGTGGTCGGCCGCGGTCCGCACGGCCCGCTCGGCGTCCGCCCGCACGTGGAGACGGACGGTGCGGGAGACGTTCTCGGCCGCTTCGGAGACGTTGCCGATCTTGTCGCCGGCCACGGCGGCGGCCACGTCCGCGTCCAGCTCCGCCCGGGACGTCTCGGGAATGCCCGCCGAGGCGGCCCGGCTCAGCTGCTGTCCGGCCCGGTCGAGGGTTCGCTGGGCCCAGGCGTCGAGAAAGGCGGGGAAGTCCGGGAGGGAGAGGGCGGCGAGCCCTCGCTCGGTGCGCAGGAGCGCCGCCCGCTGGGCCTGCGCGGAGTCCTCCACCGCCACGAGCAGCTGCGCGAGCAGCCCGAGTACCGTGGCCACCATGGCGGACTTGCGCCTTTCGGTCGCCAGCCACGCGATGCGCGCCTCGACGGAGCGGAACCCCGCCAGGTGCCCGGCCGGTCCGGGGCGGTCCACGCCGGGCGCGGTCCGCTCGGCGCGAGGGCCGTCCGGCTCGGCGCGGTGTGCGGTCAGCGCCTTCAGCGCCTCGCCGGGGGCGCACGGCAACAGCACCGGATCGTCGATCCCCAGTTCCCTCAGCCGGTCCTCGACGATTCCGACGACCTCGGACCGCTCGTCGTCGTCGAGCAGGTCCATCTTGGTGAGCACGAAGGCGCACCGGTCGTGGTGGTCCAGCAGCGGTCCTCCGAGGAAGTCCACCAGCGTCATCGACATCGCGGCGACGGCCGGCACCACGACCAGGGCCAGGTCCGCCTGCCGCACGGCGGCTTCGGCCAGTTCACGGTGTCCCGGGTCGGTCACGCTGAATCCCGGTGTGTCGAGGAGCACCGTGTCCCCGCCCAGTAGCGGGACCGGCGACAGGACCTCCAGATCCCTCACCTGCCGGGCCAGTTCGGTGGTCAGCACGCGTTCCAGGGCGGGCTCCAGGGCGTCCTGCCCGGAGCCGCGACGGCATCCCGCCCATCGGGAGAACTCCCTGGACGGCCACGTCAGCACCCCGTCGTCCCCCGTACGGACCGTCACGCCCTCGGCGCCGCCCCGGTACCTCAGCACGGTCGTGGTGTGCGTGGTCACCCGGGCCGACGAGGGCAGCAGCCGGCGTCCCATGAAGGCGTTGAGCAGGGTGCTCTTGCCGCTGGACGCCTCGCCGAAGACCGCGACCCGCAGTTCGGGGTCGGCGGCGCGCGCTTCGACCGAGCGGAGACGGAGCCGCAGCGCTTCCCCGCGTCCGGGCGGAAGGCGGAGTTCGTCGAGCAGGTCGTGGATCCCTCGCAGGTGCCCGGCGACCGCCGCGTCCCACGAGTCCCCCGGACCGCTCCCCACCGGCTGTTTCGTCACGTCGTCAGCGTGGGAAGGAGAGTCGGGTCACCTTCTCGTCAGACGATGGGATCGGCCCGAAAAGGTTCCGCGGGCCGTCCCGGACGTGCCGCCGGGCCGGGTCACCCGGTGCATCTCGCGCAGCGCGGCGTCCGTGTCCTGGACGTTGCGCAGCCCGAAGGAGATGGTGACGGCGTCGAAGACGTCGTCCTTGAAGGGGAGCCGGGTCGCGTCGCCGGCGGTGTACGGCAGCCAGTTCCGGCGCTGCTTGCCGACCCGGAGCATGCCGAGGGAGAAGTCGCAGGGGACGACGTAGGCGCCGGCCCGCGCGAAGGGCAGCGAGGACGTCCCGGTGCCGGCCGCCAGGTCCAGGACCTTCTCCGCGGGGCGCGCGCCGACCGCCCTGGCCACCTCCTTGCGCCAGATCCGGTCCTGACCGAGCGACAGCACGTCGTTGGTCAGGTCGTACCGTTCCGCGACGTGGTCGAACATCGAGGCGACTTCGTGCGGCTGCTTGTTCAGGGATGCGCGGGTCACGGGCCCATTGTGGCAGCCCGCGCCCGTCACGGCCCCGGAGCCCCCGGGGGCCCCGGAACGGAGGGCGGCGGGCCCGGCTACCGGCGCCGGTGCACCAGCCGTCCCGCCAGGACCGTCGCCACGCACGTGGCGGCTCCCCGTTCGGCCAGCGCGGCCTCGTCGGGGACGTCGAAGACGGCGAACGTCGCGTCCGCGCCGCCCGTGCCGTCCGGCGGGAGCGTCCCCTCCGGCGGGAGCGGCAGCAGGATCGCCTCCGCGAGGCTCCGCCCCGCGAGCGGATCGAGGGCCGCCGGGCCCGCGGGGCGACCGGTCCGCTGTCGCACGACCAGTCCGGCCCGGTGCACGGCGTCCACGACGGCGGGCCTCCACAGGTCCCCCGCCACCGCGACCACTCCGTGCGCCAGCAGGCGCTGCACCCCGCGCCGTGCCCCGGCGCCCCGGCGGGCCTCGGTCATGGGGAGCGCCGCGAACGCTTCGCCGGTGAGCGGCTCGCTCCCCAGCTCGTCCGCCTCCCGCGGGTCCGGGTGGTAGGCCTGCTCCAGCAGTTCGGGACCGTGGGGGTTGAGCAGCCCCGGCGTGAGCACCCCCGGCCAGCGCCGGGTCCGCGCCGCCGGGTGGGCGTCCGCCAGCACGTCGTACGGGCCGACGGCGGCGAGCCGGCGGCCGTCGGCGAGGACCGCGCCGCCGGGCAGGGGCGGCCGCCCGTCCCCGGCGAGCAGGAGGTCCGCGGTATGGATCGTCAGCACGGCGGCGTGGCGCGTCAGTTGGAGGCGAGCAGCTTCAGTTCCGGGTGGGCGGTCCCGCCCTCGATGGCCGTCGACGAGATGTGGGAGGCCACCCGGTCGTCGACGGGGTCGTCGGCCGGGTCGTCGTGCACGACGAGGTGCTCGTACGTCGTGGAGCGCTGGGCGGGCACGCGTCCCGCCTTGCGGATCAGGTCGATGATCTCCAGGCGGTTGGAGCGGTGCTTGGCTCCGGCGGAGGAGACGACGTTCTCCTCCAGCATGATCGAGCCGAGGTCGTCCGCGCCGTAGTGCATGGAGAGCTGGCCGACCTCCTTGCCGGTGGTCAGCCAGGAGCCCTGGATGTGGGCGACGTTGTCGAAGAACAGCCGGGCGACGGCGATCATCCGCAGGTACTCGAAGACCGTGGCCTGGGTGCGGCCCTTCAGGTGGTTGTTCTCGGGCTGGTAGGTGTACGGGATGAAGGCGCGGAAGCCGCCGGTGCGGTCCTGCACGTCCCGGATCATGCGCAGGTGCTCGATGCGCTCGGCGTTGGTCTCGCCGGTGCCCATCAGCATGGTGGACGTCGACTCGACGCCCAGCCCGTGCGCGATCTCCATGATCTCCAGCCAGCGCTCGCCGGACTCCTTCAGCGGCGCGATGGCCTTGCGCGGGCGCGCGGGCAGCAGCTCGGCGCCCGCTCCGGCGAAGGAGTCGAGCCCGGCCGCGTGGATCCGGGTGATGGCCTCCTCGACCGACACCTTCGAGATCCGGGCCATGTGCTCGACCTCGCTCGCCCCCAGGCTGTGGATGACGAGCTGCGGGAACTCCTTCTTGATGGCGGAGAAGTGCTTCTCGTAGTACTCGACGCCGTAGTCCGGGTGGTGGCCGCCCTGGAACATGATCTGCGTGCCGCCCAGCTCGATCGTCTCCGCGCAGCGGCGCAGGATGTCGTCGAGGTCGCGGGTCCAGCCCTTGGCGGTGTCCTTCGGCGCGGCGTAGAAGGCGCAGAAGCGGCACGCCGTGACGCAGACGTTCGTGTAGTTGATGTTGCGCTCGATGATGTACGTGGCGATGTGCTCGGTGCCGGCGTAACGGCGGCGGCGCACGGCGTCGGCGGCGGCGCCCAGCGCGTGCAGCGGGGCGTCGCGGTAGAGGTCGAGCGCCTCTTCGGGGGTGATCCGTCCACCGGCGGCGGCACGGTCGAGGATGGGCTGAAGGTCGGCCTTCTCGGTCACCGGGCGTCCCTTTCGCAAGGTTCGTAAGGGTTGTGGACGGGCTGAACCAGCCTACGCCAGCGGCCCGCGGCGCCCGACGCCAGGCCGCGGGGCGCCTCGTCCCCCCTGCCCGGCCGTCATGCGGTGTACGCGCCCACCAGCAGTCCGGCGAGGGCCCCGGCGATCAGGAACGGCCCGAACGGGATGGCCGTCCCGCGTCCCGCCCGCCGCACGGCGACGAGGGCACCGCCGTACAGCGCCCCGGACAGGAACCCGGCGAGGGTGCCGAGCATCACCGCCGGCCAGCCGTACCAGCCGAGGACGGCCCCCGCGCCGAGGGCGAGCTTCACGTCGCCGAAGCCCATGCCCGCCGGGTTGACGAGGAACAGGACGAGGTAGCCGGCGCCGAGGGCGAGGGCGCCCGGCAGGGCGGTCGTCCAGGTGCCCGCGTGCCCGGGGACGAGGGCGGCGACGCCGAGCAGGGCGAGGGCGGCCGCGGCGAAGGGGAGGGTGAGCGGGTCGGGCAGCCGCTGCACCCGGAGGTCGACGACCGCCAGCAGCACGCCGACGGGCGCGAGCAGCAGCCAGACGGCCAGCTCGGGCCGGGTCCCGGTGGCGGCGGCGAGGACGGCGCACACGAGCGCGGTGACGACGGCGGGCGCGGCGCTCGAACCGTACGGGGGCGCCGTCGCGCACCGCCCGCACCGGGCCGGTCCGAGCCAGCCCGCGAGGGGGTGTCCCGCGGGACAGGCCGCCCGCCACTCCTCCCCCGCCGGTACGGAGAACCGGTAGGCCGGCCGCGGCAGCAGCGCACCCGCCGCCGCACCCCACAGCGCGGCGGCCGCGACCAGCAGAACGGCCGTCACCCCGTGCCCGTCCCCGCCGTACTCATCCCCGTCCTGCCCGTCCCCTCCGCGCCC
>NZ_LIRG01000310.1 GCF_001419695.1 Streptomyces prasinopilosus | reverse complement strand
CGGGGGCGGCGGCGCGGGCGGCCTGGAGGACGACGGGCCGCACAAGCTGTCGGCGCCCAAGACGGTGATGGGCGAGTACACGCGGGTCGGCGAGGGCGGCGAGGACGCGAGTGCCGGCACCACGAAGGACCTGGCCAAGGGCGGCGTGAAGAACGGCAAGTCGGTGGGCGCCCAGTACTCGACGGCCGACTTCAGCGAGTACGACCCCACGAACCCCGACCCGGCCGACATCCCCGGCAAGGAGGAACTGCTCACGGCGAGGGGCGTGACGTTCATCGGCGCCTACGGCGAGGTCGAGGACCCCGAGGCGGCCGTGGACAAGCTCTTCGCCAACATCGAGAAGGAGACCGAGGAGAACTCGTCCAACGAGCTCATGACCGAGCTGGTGGGCGAGCCCGAGGCGGTCGACCTCGACGGCGCGGTCATGAAGTGCCAGGCGGGCAAGGGCAACAACAACCTCACCAAGAAGCCGACCACCAACTGGTTCTGCATCTGGGCCGACTACAGCACGGTCGCCGTCGTCTCCCCCGGTGACAACACCAAGGACATCACGAAGGACGCCGCCGCGGACATCACCACGAAGCTCCGCGACGACGTGCGCGTCCCCGCGTAGGACACCGCGCCTTCCGGCCCGGTGCGGGAACGCCGAAGGGCCCCGGTCTGCCGACCGGGGCCCTTCGCGTGGGCGGGGAGCGGCGGTGGCCGCCGCCTCGCGCCGTTACGCCGTCTTCTGCTCGCCCGGTCCGCGGCCGCGGGCGTCCCGCGGGATCAGGGTCGGGTTGACGTTGGAGAGGACCACGTCCGCGGTGATGACCACGCGGGCGACGTCCTTGCGGGACGGGACCTCGTACATGACGCCCTGGAGGACTTCCTCCATGATGGCGCGCAGGCCGCGGGCGCCGGTCTGGCGCAGGATGGCCTGGTCGGCGATGGCCTCGAGGGCCTCACGCTCGAAGTCCAGCTCCACGCCGTCGAGTTCGAAGAGGCGCTGGTACTGCTTGACCAGCGCGTTGCGCGGCTCGACGAGGATCTGGAGCAGGGCCTCGCGGTCGAGGTTGTGGACCGAGGTGATGACCGGGAGCCGGCCGATGAACTCGGGGATCATGCCGAACTTGACCAGGTCCTCCGGCATGACCTGCTCGAACTGGTCCTTGGACTCGATCTCCCGCTTGGAGCGGATCGTCGCGCCGAAACCGATGCCCTTGGCGCCGGCCCGGCCTTCGATGATCTTCTCCAGACCGGCGAAGGCGCCGCCCACGATGAACAGGACGTTCGTCGTGTCGATCTGGATGAACTCCTGGTGCGGGTGCTTGCGGCCGCCCTGCGGCGGGACGGACGCGGTGGTGCCCTCAAGGATCTTCAGCAGGGCCTGCTGGACGCCCTCGCCGCTCACGTCGCGCGTGATCGACGGGTTCTCGCTCTTGCGGGCGACCTTGTCGATCTCGTCGATGTAGATGATGCCGGTCTCGGCCTTCTTGACGTCGTAGTCGGCGGCCTGGATCAGCTTCAGCAGGATGTTCTCGACGTCCTCGCCGACGTACCCGGCCTCGGTGAGGGCGGTGGCGTCCGCGATCGCGAACGGGACGTTCAGCATGCGGGCGAGGGTCTGGGCGAGGAGGGTCTTGCCGGAGCCGGTGGGGCCCAGCAGCAGGATGTTGGACTTGGCCAGCTCGATGGCGTCCTCGCGGCTCTGGGCGCCGCCGTTCTCCCCCGCCTGGACCCGCTTGTAGTGGTTGTAGACGGCCACGGAGAGGGCCTTCTTGGCCGATTCCTGGCCGACCACGTACCCCTCGAGGAACTCGTAGATCTCGCGGGGCTTGGGGAGTTCCTCCCAGCGGACCTCGCTGGTCTCGGCGAGCTCCTCCTCGATGATCTCGTTGCAGAGGTCGATGCACTCGTCGCAGATGTACACACCGGGCCCTGCGATGAGCTTCTTGACCTGCTTCTGGCTCTTGCCGCAGAACGAGCACTTGAGCAGATCGCCGCCGTCACCGATGCGTGCCACGGTGTGCTTCCCCTTCGCCTGGGAGCCGCCTGGACGTCAACGTCCCACGACTCCTGGTGCTGCCTTATGTCCGACGGTACCTTGCCCGGCCCCCCGTTCGGGCCCCCCTCGGCACGGTTCGCCTCGACGCGAATCGTCATGAACCGTGCCAAGGGGCGGCAGACGATACAGCCTCCCGGGCCCCACGCGTCAGCGCAGGCTGGAGTTGTCCATCTTCCGGGTGGTGATGATCTGGTCGATCAGACCGTAGCTCAGCGCGTCGTCGGCCGTGAGGATCTTGTCGCGCTCGATGTCCTCGCGGATCTTCTCGACCGGCGTGGTGGAGTGCTTGGCCAGCATGTCCTCGAGCTGCGACCGCATGCGGAGGATCTCGTTGGCGGCGATCTCCAGGTCGGAGACCTGGCCGCGGCCGGTCTCGCTGTACGGCTGGTGGATCAGCACGCGCGCGTTCGGCAGCGCCATGCGCTTGCCGGGCGTGCCGGCGGCGAGCAGGACGGCGGCGGCGGAGGCCGCCTGGCCCATGCAGACCGTCTGCACGTCGGGCTTCACGTACTGCATGGTGTCGTAGATCGCCGTGAGGGCGGTGAAGGAGCCGCCGGGGCTGTTGATGTAGACGGAGATGTCCCGGTCGGGGTCCATCGACTCCAGGCACAGCAGCTGCGCCATGACGTCGTTGGCGGAGGCGTCGTCGATCTGCACGCCGAGGAAGATCACGCGCTCCTCGAAGAGCTTCGCGTACGGGTCGTACTCGCGGATGCCCTGGGAGGTGCGCTCGACGAAGCGCGGGATGACGTAGCGGGACTCGGCCGCGGGGCCGGTGTACTCGGCGCGGGCGCGGTCGTACAGGCCGCTGCCGGGGAAGTCGTTCACGGTGTCTCCTGGAAAAGGGCTGAGGCGGTCGGCCGGGGCTGCTGGGGCTGCCACCGGGCCCCGGAGGGGCCGGTGGGGGTCCTACGGGGCCGTGGGGCTCCCGTGGGCCGCTCAGGCCGCCCCGGTGCCGCCGCCGCCCGGCATGCCGGCGGCCGTGGGGATGACGTCGTCGATGAGGCCGTACTCCTTGGCCTCGAAGGCGTCGAACCAGCGGTCGCGGTCCGAGTCGCGGGTGATCTGCTCGACCGACTGGCCCGTGTGCTGGGAGGTGAGCTCGGCCATGCGCTTCTTGGTGTGCAGCAGCCGCTCGGCGTGGATCTTGATGTCCGAGGCCGAGCCGGCCAGGCCGGCGGAGGGCTGGTGGATCAGGATCTCCGCGTTCGGCAGCGCGAAGCGCTTGCCGGGCGTGCCCGCGCTGAGCAGGAACTGGCCCATCGAGGCCGCGAGGCCCATGGCGATGGTCACCACGTCGTTCTTGATGAACTGCATGGTGTCGTAGATCGCCATGCCGGCGGTGATGGAGCCGCCGGGGCTGTTGATGTAGAGGTAGATGTCCTTGTCCGGATCGGCGGCAAGGAGCAGCAGCTGTGCGGTGATCTTGTTGGCGATGTCGTCGTCCACCGGCTGGCCGAGGAAGATGATCCGCTCGTTGAGCAGCCGGTTGTAGACCTGGTCGCCGAGGCCACCACCGATGGAAGGCTCGCCGGCGGCTGAAGGCATCAGATTCGTCACGTATCCACCTGCTCGTCTTACGACGGCGCCGGGCCGTCTCACGTGTTCTGCCGGGGCGTGGGGCCGTCCGGCCGTGCTCGCGGACTCCCCTGCCCTCGTACTCATGGACCCTAACGCGCGGGCCCCTTCGGAGAATCCCGCAGCGGGGGGTGTTCGCTGTGAGCGCAGGGTGCTCCGCCGGGTGCACCGGGTCCCCGCGGCGCGGGTGGATCCGCCCGCGGGAGTCCGCGGGCACGGGCGGCCGGCCGCGCCCGCACGGCGGGCCCGCGGCGGCGGGGCCCCGTGCGGCCGGGTGCCCCCCGCACGGCGGACGGGCCGCCCGTACGGCAGACGGGCCCCGCACACGTGTGCGGGGCCCGTCGTACGTCCGTCAGAGGAGACGTGGGGTTCAGCCCTCGGTCTTCTCCTCGGCCTTGTCGGCCTTCTCCTCGGCCTTGTCCTCGGCGGAGGCCTCGTCGGCGTCCGCGGCGGGGGCCTCGGCGGTCTCGTCCTCTTCCTCGTCCTCGAGGTCGATGATCTCGCCGTTGGTGTCCTTGACCGTGGCCTTCTCGACGACGGAGGCCAGGGCCTTGCCGCGGGCGACCTCGCCGACCAGGAGCGGAACCTGACCGCCCTCGACGACCGCCTGCGCGAACTGGTCGGGGGACATGCCGGAGGAGGCCGCGCGCCGCATGAGGTGCTCGGTGAGCTCCTCCTGGTTGACGTTCAGCTTCTCCTGGTTGACCAGCTGGTCGAGGACGAACTGGGTCTTGATGCCCTTGACCGCGGCCTCGCGGGTCTCGGTGTCGAACTCCTCGGCGGTCTTGCCCTGGATCTCGAGGTACTTCTCGAGGTCGAGGCCCATCTGGCCGAGCTGGTGGTGCTCGAGGTTGTGCTTGCGGGTGTTGATCTCGTCCTCGAGCAGCTTCTCGGGGACGGGGACCTCGACCAGCTCGAGCAGCTTGTCCAGGACGCGCTCCTGGGCCTGCGTGGCCTGGTCGTACTGCTTCATGTTCTCCAGGCGCTTGCGGCTGTCCGCGCGCAGCTCCTCGAGGGTGTCGAACTCGGAGGCCATCTGCGCGAACTCGTCGTCCAGCTCGGGCAGTTCACGCTTGGCGACCTGGGTGACCTTGACGGTGACCTCGGCCTCCTTGCCCGCCGCGGAGCCGCCCTTCAGCTCGGAGGTGAAGGTGGCCTCCTGGTCGGCCGACAGGCCGGTGACCGCGGCGTCGACGCCGTCCAGCAGCTCGCCGGAGCCGATGGTGTAGGAGACGCCGTTGGCGATGCCGTCCTCGAGGACCTCGCCGTCGACCTTGGCCTCGAGGTCGATCGTGACGACGTCGCCGTCCTCGGCGGCGCGCTCCACCGGGGTGGTGGAGGCGAAGCGCTCGCGCAGCTCCTCGACGGCCTTGTCGACGTCCTCCTCGGTGACCTCGACGGCGTCGACCTCGACCTCGATGCCGGAGTAGTCCGGGATCTCGATGGTCGGGCGGACGTCGACCTCGGCGGTGAAGTTCAGCGTCTCGCCGTCCTTCAGCTCCGTGATGTCGACCTCGGGCTGGCCCAGCGGGTTCAGCTCGGCCTCGTTGACCGCGTCGGTGTAGAACTTCGGGAGCGCGTCGTTGACCGCCTCCTCCAGCACCGCACCGCGGCCGAAGCGCTGGTCGATGACCCGGGCCGGGACCTTGCCCTTGCGGAAGCCCTTCACCGTGACCTGCTGGTTGATCTTCTTGTACGCCGCGTCGAGGCTGTCCTTGAGCTCCTCGAAGGGCACCTCGACAGTGAGCCGAACCCGAGTCGGGTTCAGGGTCTCCACGGCGCTCTTCACGGTTCGGTCTCCTTGTGGCTGACTTCTGGATTTCCACCGGGACCAGAACGGTCCGGCCGTTTCGCAGCCCGGAGACTTCAGACGATGAGACACACGGGCGTGCAGCTTGCATAGTAACGGCAGCGGGTACAGCGCCCCAAAGCCGATCACCGGGGGTGATCGGGTGACTGGTCGGGGTGGCGGGATTTGAACCCACGGCCTTCCGCTCCCA
This sequence comes from Streptomyces prasinopilosus, assembly GCF_001419695.1. Taxonomy (GTDB): domain Bacteria; phylum Actinomycetota; class Actinomycetes; order Streptomycetales; family Streptomycetaceae; genus Streptomyces; species Streptomyces prasinopilosus. The sequence goes on along the minus strand of NZ_LIRG01000310.1, from coordinate 4,680 downwards.
AAGCGGACGCGCTACCAAGCTGCGCCACACCCCGTCTGGTGCGACACGTAGGGTACATGCCGACGCCCGGCCGGGCCGCCCCCTTTCACCGGGCGCGGCCCGACCACGGGGGCCGGAACGGGCACGCGGTGTGCGACGAGGGCGCACCACCCGCTACGATGCCTGTCAGTACCGCGCCCCACAGGGCGTGCGGTACGCGCTGTGCGGGCGTAGCTCAATGGTAGAGCCCTAGTCTTCCAAACTAGCTACGCGGGTTCGATTCCCGTCGCCCGCTCCACACGGGTCAGGGCCAGGTCGGAGGATCATTCCTCCGTCTGGCCCTGATCGCATTCCGGGGGCCCGCTCAGTCCGCCGTGTCCCCCGCGTGCCCCTCGGGCTTTTGATCTTCCTTTTCCGTGCCCGTTCGGGTCTTCTTCCGACCCCGGTTGACAAGACCGGAAACGGCGTCGGCGATCAGCCGGTCCCGTTCGGCACTGGCGTGCTGGTAGATCAGCGCGGCGCGGGCGGTGATGTGACCCATGCATGCCATCAGCTCGCGCGTGCTGGCTCCCGTCGATGCGGCGAGCGTGTTGCCGGTGTGCCGAAGATCATGGAAGTGCAGGCCCTTGACACCGGCATCGCGGCACGCCTTGCGCCACAGCCGGTTGAAGTGGTTCCGGCGCGGGGACGCACCCTTCGGTCCGATGAACACTCGCCCGTCCGCACCCGGTTCGGCGTACCGCGTCGGATGCTCGCGGATGCCCGGAACGATCAGGGTCGGGATGGACACGGTTCTCTTGCCGGCAGCGCTCTTGAGAGCCTTGATCTCCCGTCGCCCGTTGTTGAGTTCCGCGACCGACCGGCGAACGCGCGCGGCACCCTGGTCGAGGTCGATGCCACGGCGGTGCAGGCCGATCAGCTCTCTCCAGCGCAGCCCGAGGAAACCTGCCATGAGCACGAGCGCCCGGGGACATGCGCGCCCTCGCGCATGCGCTGGGCTACACCAGCGAGACCTGATCAGCCGGCCCAGGTTCGGGCGTTTCGCGCCACGGCGTAGATGCGCGCCACCTGATCCGGCAGGAGCATCGGCGACAGCCCCGACAGGACTCCGGCGAGTCGTTCGACCGGAAGGACGAGCACCGGCGGATTGACTCCCTTGATCGTGAGCTTTGCTGCGTGCACCACAGAGATCACGGGGCGGACGGGAACGTCGACTCCGCAGCGTGCGGTCAAGGCCCGCGAGATGCGCCGAGCCTCGGCCTGACTAACCGCGACATGCCGAGTCGAGAAGCCGTTCACCGTGATGGCGGTATCGCCGTACCAAACGGTCTTCCCTCGGTGCCGTTGGGAGTTGACGGAGAAGACGCCGGCGGGACCGATGGCGAGGTGGTCCACATCCGCGCCGCTCGCCCATTGGATGGCGTGGAGGGTGAACCAGCCACGGCCCCTGAGTCGGTCCAGCATCCGGCCGGTAAGCCGTTCACCTGTAAGTCCGTCCGCCCAGCTACGGATCTCCGAGTCGGGCCGCCAGCGATCGATCAGCCTCAGCACCGGATTCGGCTGCAACTCCCGGATCTTACGGCGCACCGCATCGCCCGGCCGGTTCTGCGCCAAGTCATCCGGTAAAGGCTGCACCCTGCCTCCTCGTGTGCGCCCTGCACTCCCAGACCACCACGGAGGCATTACCAGCGCCAAGCCCTGTATCGGCCACGAGCTGTTACAGGTTTCTCTACCTCGTCAGGGCCCGCGCACGGCGCGGGCGCGCGCCGCCTCTGCGGCGCGGTCTGCCTCCTGTCTCCGCCTTGGCTGGCCCCGCCCGGCGGCGCGCCGCGTGCAGGGAGCAGGTGGGAGCAACCCGTACAGCCCATGGAGAGGGGCGGCATCGCTGAGCGGTTTACGTGGCACGAGCGCCGCCGACTGCGGCCAAGGCCGTTGTGCTGTCGATCAGGCAAGCAGCGGAAGGGGTGGGGCCGGGCGGCCAGGCCGGGCAGAAAAGGGCGGCATAACCAGGCCGCCGTACCGCCGCCGTCACTGATGCCACAGCGTGAACGGACCAGTGCCGGGAGATGGGTTGAGGGGGAGCAGCTGCTGCCGCGATGTGGCCGAGCCCGTCATGGGCGCTCCGCTAAATGCCCCACCATCGTGGCTAAGCGTTCGGCTGTCAGGCCGTCCCTGGGCCGCACCGGGCCGTTCTCACTGCTCAGACTTCCTGCGTGCGGATCGACGTCCACCAGGCGGTGAGGCGGTCCGCCATTCCATCCACGTCGTAAGGGCGGCTCAAGCCGAAGTGCTCCGTCAGCTCGTGCCATAGGAACTCCCGCATCTCTGCCCGCTCAGCTCCGCGAGTCAGCCGACTGAGGATCGGGCCTATGAGGCAGTCGTACTCGTCCTGTACAAGATCGGCCACACCGATCGGGTCCCACTCGTTGAGCAGATACCGCAGGTTGTCCTGTGCGTCCACGGGCTCCATCGCGCCAGGGTGCCACCGTGATCAGCTCCGGGCCACCCAATTGCGGTACCACAGCGAAGTACTGCCTCGACAGAGGTTGTGGTCGGCGTGCCTGTTCCGTGCCCGGTCAGGCGGGATCTTCCGGGGACTCACGGGGAACCGCGGCGTCAGTTGCGCTCCGGACCAGGTCAGGGGCTTGGCAGGTCAGCCGCGATCCGCATACGGCGTCTTCCAAACCAGCTACTCGGGTTCGATTCCCGTCGCCCGCTCCATACGGTTCGGGGCCGGCCGGAGGTTCGCTCCTCCGCCGGCCTCGTTCGCGTTCTCAGAAGCTGATCGAGTTGATCATGTCCGCTATCGAGTCCATGAAGCGGTTGATCGACGGGGCCATGCCCGTCGAGGCGAGGAAGAAGCCGAAGAGGATCGCGACGAGCGCGGGTCCGGCCTTGATGGATCCGCCTCTGATCATTACTACAAGGATGATCGCCAACAGCAGCACCACAGACAGTGAAATGGCCACAACTGATCACACCCTTGGTCGGTCCGCTCGTCCGGTCCGGGCGACGCATCCCCGCGCACCCCGCCAGAACCATCGTGCCACCAACAGGGGCGGCCTATGCGGCTCGTGACGCATCATCCGCCTCACACCGGTCGGCGGTCCCGCGCGCGTCCGTCCGCGCGAGGCGAACGGACGTGCGCGGCAGGGGTGTCGGGCGGGTGCCGCGCCGGGACGGGGAGGGTCCCGCCCGGGCGCGGAGCGGAACCCGCACGGGGTCGACGGCGCGGCCCCGCACGGGAATTCGACTCGTCACTCGCGGATGAAATCCGACCGGACCGGCGCCATTCCCGCACAACTCCCCGGCGGGCATTCCCCCTTACCGCCGCACCTATCCCGACAAGCCCCCAGCCAGGCCCCGGAGAGGAATGAAGCGGACACCCTTTCGGCAGGGCCGAGGGGGCATACGTCCACCTTTCACCCGTGAGAAACCGGGGCAAGAAGGGCGTACCGGGCGCCCCGGGCCCTGGCCGGACGGCGCGTTCGGTGCGCGCCGTCCGTCATGCCGTCATGCCGTCCGGCATTCACGGATCGCGGGGGTCCGGAAAGGGGAATCGGAATGGCGGGGGAGTTTTACGCTTCCCGCGGTGAACGCTAGGGTGCCTCAGATGTTCCACGCTGCCTCGTCCCCCGGAAGCGCAGCGAGTGCGCCGGTCCCCTCCTCCCCGCGTCCCCGGCGGGTGGCCCTGTGACGGACTCGCCCCGCCCGAACGGCAACCGCAGGACGCCGCCTTCCCCGGCCCCGTCACCGGGAACCGGCGCGCCGCCGGCCGGCGTGCCGAGGAGCGGGGCGCCGGAGTCCGGCAAGCCGCGGGACGCGTTCTTCGACAACGCCAAGTACCTGGCGATCGTGCTGGTGGCCATAGGCCACTTCTGGGAGCCCATCAAGGGCGGCAGCCGGTTCATGGAGGCCGCGTACACCGTCGTGTACGCCTTCCACATGCCGGCCTTCATCATCGTCTCCGGTTTCTTCTCGCGCGGCTTCGACCTGCGTCCCGACCGGCTGCGGCGGCTGGTCACCGGCGTCGTCGTGCCGTACGTCGTCTTCGAGACGGCCTATCCACTCTTCAAGCGGGTCGTCGACGGCGATCCGCGGCAGGAGATCAGTCTTCTCGACCCCTGGTACCTGACCTGGTTCCTGTGCGCGCTGTTCGTCTGGCGGCTGACCACGCCGATCTGGAGGGCGGTGCGCCACCCGCTGCCGCTGGCGCTCGGCCTCGCCATGCTGGCGAGCGTCTCCCCGGGGATCGGCGACGACCTCGACCTGCAGCGCGTCCTGCAGTTCTTGCCGTACTTCGTGCTCGGCCTGTGCCTGAGGCCCGAGCACTTCCACCTGGTGCGCCGCCGCTCGGTGCAGATCCTGGCGGTGCCCGTGTTCGTCTCCGCGCCGGCACTCGCCTGGTGGGCGGAACCCCGGATGACCACCGGGTGGCTCTACCACCGTGACTCCGCGCAGGAGCTGGGCGCGCCGTGGTGGGCCGGTCCGGTGATGGTGCTGGTGCTGTTCGGCTGCTCCCTGCTGCTGACGGCCTGCTTCTTCGCCTGGGTGCCGGGCCGCCGGCTGTGGTTCACGGCGCTCGGCGCGGGCACCCTGTACGGCTACCTGCTGCACGGCTTCGTGGTGAAGGCCGGTGACTACCGGGGCTGGTTCGACACCTTGGTGCCGGACGGGCCGGCCGGCACCAAGGTGTCGAAC
>NZ_LIRG01000031.1 GCF_001419695.1 Streptomyces prasinopilosus | reverse complement strand
TCGCCGCCGCCTCCCTCACCCTCCGCAGGCGCACCGGCGGCTCCGACGCCGGGTGGCACCTGAAGTTCCCCGTGGCCCCCGGAGTGCGCGACGAGATCCGCGCCCCGCTCTCCGACACCCTCCCGGAACACCTCGCCCGGCTCGTCCGCTCCCGCGTCCGCGACGCCGAACTGAACCCCGTGGTCCGGCTGCGCTCCGACCGGGACGTGCGCCACCTCCTCGACGGCACCGGCCGGCTCCTCGCCGAGATCAGCGTCGACGCCGTGCACGCCGAACGCCTCACCGGCGGCACCGCCCGGTGGACCGAGATCGAGGTCGAACTCGCCGACGGCACCGACCCCGCCTTCCTCGACAAGGTCGACAAGAAGCTCCGCAAGGCGGGCCTGCGCCCCTCGGACTCGCCCTCCAAACTGGCCCGGGCCCTCGCCGAGACGGAATCCGCCGCGACCGCGCCCGAGGCCGCCCCCGCGCCCGCGGTCGCCCCGGCCGCCGCCCCGAAGCGGAAGCGCCGCAGCCGCCCGGTGGGGAAGCCCGTCACCGCCGGCGACCACGTCCTCGCCTACGTCCGCGCCCAGCGGGACGCGCTCGTCGAACTCGACCCCGCCGTACGCCAGGGCGTACCCGACTCCGTGCACCGCATGAGGGTCGCCACCCGCCGCCTGCGCAGCACCTTCCGCTCCTTCCGGCCGGTCCTGGACCGGGAGGTCACCGACCCGATCGCCGTCGACCTGAAGTGGCTGGCCGCCGAACTCGGTCTGGAGCGCGACCAGGAAGTACTCGCCGAACGCCTGCTGTCGGACCTGGACGAACTGCCCGACACCCTCGTCCACGGCCCCGTCCGCCAACGGCTGACGGCCTGGGCCGAGGCCGGGCACAGCGGAGCCCACAGCGAGGTCACCGCCGTCCTCGACTCCCGCCGCTACCTCACCCTGCTCGACACCCTCGACGCCCTGCTGGCCGACCCGCCGCTGCGGAAGAAGGCCGCGGCCAAACCGGCCAAGACCCTCACCAAGGCCCTGCGCAAGGACTTCGGCAAGGTGTCCGGCCTCGTCGCCCAGGCCCTGGACCTCCCGCCCGGCCACGAGCGCGACGTCGTCCTGCACGAGGCCCGCAAGAAGACCAAGCGCGCCCGCTACGCCGCCGAGGCCGCCGGTCCCGCCCTCGGGGCCCCCGCCGAGGACCTGGTCAAGAACATGAAGAAGCTGCAGAGCCTGCTCGGCGACCACCAGGACAGCGTCATGGCCCGCCGGACCCTGCGCGAACTGTCCGCCGTCGCCCACGCGGCGGGGGAGAGCGCCTTCACCTACGGCCTGCTCCACGGGCACGAGGAACGCCGCGCGGAGATCGTCGAGACGGACCTCCCGGCAACCTGGACGTCCGTCAGGAAGGGCACCGCCCTCTGACGCCGTCCGCGCCCGAAGCCGGTGTGCGGGGGGACCTTCCCGGCCGGGTTAGGCTGGATGGTCACCCCACCCCCCAGCCCCGGCCGGGGGGACCCCCAGTCCGCACACGAAGGTTCCCGAGATGCCTGCCGAAGCCGCCGAGGCCGCTGAGTCTGTGTTTCCGCAGCTCGAAGCCCTGCTCCCGCACGTGCAGAAGCCGATCCAGTACGTCGGCGGAGAGCTCAACTCCACGGTCAAGCCTTGGGACAGCTGTGACGTCCGCTGGGCCCTCATGTACCCCGACGCGTACGAGGTCGGACTGCCCAACCAGGGCGTCATGATCCTCTACGAGGTGCTCAACGAACAGGACGGCGTCCTCGCCGAGCGCACCTACAGCGTCTGGCCGGACCTGGAGGAACTGATGCGCGAGCACCGGGTCCCCCAGTTCACGGTCGACGGCCACCGCCCGGTCAAGGCCTTCGACGTGTTCGGCCTGAGCTTCTCCACCGAGCTCGGCTACACCAACATGCTCACCGCCCTGGACCTGGCCGGCATCCCGCTGGAGGCCAGGGACCGCGGCCCGGACGACCCGATCGTCATGGCCGGCGGCCACGCCGCGTTCAACCCCGAGCCGATCGCCGACTTCATCGACTGCGCCGTCATCGGCGACGGCGAGCAGGCCGTCCTCGAGGTCACCCGGATCGTCCGCGCCTGGAAGCAGGAGGGCCGCCCCGGCGGCCGCGAGGAACTCCTCTTCCGCCTGGCGAAGACCGGCGGGGTCTACGTCCCGGGCTTCTACGACGTCGAGTACCTCCCCGACGGCCGCATCGCCCGCGTCGTGCCGAACAAGTCGGGCGTGCCGTGGCGCGTCTCCAAGCACACGGTCATGGACCTCGACGAGTGGCCCTACCCCAAGCAGCCCCTCGTCCCGCTCGCCGAGACGGTCCACGAGCGCATGTCGGTGGAGATCTTCCGCGGCTGCACCCGCGGCTGCCGCTTCTGCCAGGCCGGCATGATCACCCGCCCGGTGCGCGAGCGCTCCATCACCGGCATCGGCGACATGGTCGAGAAGGGCCTGAAGGCCACCGGCTTCGAGGAGGTCGGCCTCCTCTCCCTCTCCTCCGCCGACCACTCGGAGATCGGCGACATCGCCAAGGGTCTCGCCGACCGCTACGAGGAGGACAAGGTCGGCCTCTCCCTCCCCTCCACCCGCGTCGACGCCTTCAACGTCGACCTGGCCAACGAGCTGACCCGCAACGGCCGCCGCTCCGGACTCACCTTCGCCCCCGAGGGCGGCTCGGAGCGCATGCGCAAGGTCATCAACAAGATGGTCTCCGAGGACGACCTGATCAGGACCGTCGCCACCGCCTACGGCAACGGCTGGCGGCAGGTAAAGCTCTACTTCATGTGCGGCCTGCCCACCGAGACCGACGACGACGTCCTCCAGATCGCCGACATGGCGATGAACGTCATCCAGAAGGGCCGCGAGGTCTCCGGCTCGGGCGACATCCGCTGCACGGTCTCGATCGGCGGCTTCGTCCCCAAGCCGCACACCCCCTTCCAGTGGGCCCCGCAGCTGTCGGCCGAGGAGACGGACGCCCGCCTGACCAAGCTGCGCGACAAGATCCGCGGCGACAAGAAGTACGGCCGCTCCATCGGCTTCCGCTACCACGACGGCAAGCCCGGCATCGTCGAGGGCCTGCTCTCCCGCGGCGACCGCCGCGTCGGCGCGGTCATCCGCGCGGTCTACGAGGACGGCGGACGCTTCGACGGCTGGCGCGAGCACTTCTCCTACGACCGCTGGATGGGCTGCGCCGACAAGGCCCTGGCGGAGTTCGGCGTGGACGTCGACTGGTACACCACCCGCGAACGCTCCTACGAGGAGGTCCTCCCCTGGGACCACCTCGACTCCGGTCTCGACAAGGACTGGCTCTGGGAGGACTGGCAGGACGCCCTCGACGAGACGGAGGTCGAGGACTGCCGCTGGACCCCGTGCTTCGACTGCGGGGTGTGCCCGCAGATGGACACGGCCATACAAATCGGACCGACCGGGAAGAAGCTGCTGCCTCTCACGGTCAAGAACAGTGGACCGGCCCCCAGCGGTCACTCTCACTGACGTGAGCGAGGCACTCGATCGGGTGATTGAGGCTCTGGCGGGGGCGAGTGAGGACGAGGTGGCCGCTACCCTGACTGCTCTTGGCTGGCGTAGCTTCCGGCAACCGGTGCGGACTGTGGGACCTCACACACCTCTGCCGGGCCCCGCAGGTGACTTGGGTATCGACTCGGAGGTGGAGTGGGTCCGAGGCTCCACGACACCGTAGAAGTTGTTGGGAACACCATGGAGCCCTTTCGAACGGGGAAGGGCTCCATGGTGTCTCTGGCGAACCCGACGCCTGGTGGATGCGCTCGGGGATCGCGCGTGGGAAAGCATTTTTCATCGAACCTAGGTGACGCTGGGCGCGATGTTCCGCGATAATGCGGCATGATCAAAATCGCCGTCCCGCAACCGGACAGCGAGCAGACACGAAGCTTCCGTACGCATGCCTCCTACGTTCGAGCGTTCCGTGAGCTTGCTCTCGGGGGAAGCTGGACGGGGCTTGAGGCCGCGACCACGCGGCTTCATTCCTTGGCAGCGGATCAGCTCTACAAGTCCTCGCGGGTACCTTGTGGTGCTGACCGTGACCAGGTGACAAGTTGCCTGCGCCGCGCTTGGACCACGGCCTCCCTGCTGGAGGCAACCCATTCACTCGCGGAGGACTCCGAGATCGTACGGCTGGCCAACGGCTGGGGCGCCGTTCAGACGTACTACGTCCTGTACAACGCCGCCCAAGCTCTACTAGTGGCTGAAGGCCACGAGCGTCCTAAGCAGCACGAGCAAACCAAGCGCCAGTTTGTGGACCTATGGGCCTATAGGACGGCGAAGCTGGCTCCATGGAGCCTTGCTGCCGCTCACCCCACTGTAAAGGAATCAGATGCCGACGGTTTCCTCGGCGGACCGGGCCGTCGTCTGGACGTGAGCCTCCATCCGTGGACGGCATGGCAGGGTGATCAAGCCTGGGACATCGCGGCCAAGGCACTGCGTACCACTCGTGCTGCGTTGACTGAGGACAGGCTCAGGAAAGCTCGGGAGCGAAAGCTTTCAGATCGACGCAAGGCATGGCTCGCGGACTGCAAGACACGAACTGAGTTGGGCAAGAAGGCCCGCAGCTCTGAGCCTAGGTCGGTGAATCTCACGGCGGTGGAACGCGCTGCTGCGGAGCAACGGGTCCGGCCAGTCACAGTGGCCGACTACCTTTACCGGCTCCGAGTTAAGGCGAACTACGAGGACATCACCGTCTTCGCGGATGGTCCTGCTTCGGATGCAGAAGCAGCGGCTATGGCTTCTGACCTCGTTGACCTAGCTTCCGCGACACTGCTGGTCCACGAGGTGCGCATTGCCGCACGCATCGGCAGCAAGGAACTCGTTCGTGTCATGGATGACGTCTTGCTTCGTAGCACCGCATACATCGGGCACCTGGGCCTGCGGCGTGACCTGCACGCTCGCCTGTAGGCGCTCCCGCTCAGGTCGAGTCCGTGACACAACGACAGTTGTGGTGGTAGCAACTACTGGTCTGAAGTGATAGCCACCGGGCTTGCCGGCGCTGACGAGAGTTGCCAACAACCGCGGGAGCGTCTCTCTACGGAGCTCCAGCTGCTTCTCAACGCGCTGCGCGCTACCTAGTGCCGCATCAAGCAACGTTTGCCCTGCCCGTACGGTCAGGGCATGGATGCCAGCGGCCGGCCAACTCTTGATGAGATCGAAGATCGCTTCGTTGAGCTTGTCGCGAGTCGGCTGTCCCGGGACGAGGCCGACCACTGGGCGGTGAGGTGGGTGGTGGAGGACGGGATCGTCTGGTACGACCTGTCCTGGTGGGCGCTGAACCTCCTCTACGGAATCGATCTTCCCGCGGGCGAGAGCGACGGCTACCTGCACGACGACGAACAGGTACGGACTTGGCTTGCTGAGCTGAAGGAACGCCGAGCGATGTCGTGAACAGGGCGAACGTTGCCTGATGCGGCACTAGCTGTCGGCCCCTTGAGGACGAGCAACAGGTCGCGTGTGTCCAAGTAAGACTCAGCAACGATGCCTCCTTCGACCCAGCAAACGGAGGGCACCGGATAGTTCCGGCCAAGCAGGCGGGAAAACGCCGTCAAGGGTCGCTGCCTAACCCCTGAGCTCAACTACTGGCGCTTACGAAAGAATGGTTTGTCAGTGAATCGGCAGCCACACTGGCTTCCAGCCGGATAGCCTGGGTGGCGCTGTCCTTGGGGAGAGGACATGCGAAGGCCGACCGGAGTTGCATCCAGCGGCTTACCGAACGCTTGAGCGAATCGTTCGTGAGGGGGCATCGTTCAGGACTCATCGCCGCGTACGCCAGTCAATGCGCGGTGGAACATGTGCCCTAAAAACTGAGAAGATGTCGAGGGGTTCAGTGCACATCAAATCGTTTCGAGTTCAGAACTTTCGCCGCTTGAAGAACGTTCGAGTGGACCTCGATAAAAAGACGACTATTTTTGTCGGGGCAAATAATAGCGGCAAGACATCGGCGACTCACGTTTTCCAGCGGTTCCTAGACCCGAAGGTTCGCTTTCAGATTTACGACTTCGCTGCGGACTGTTGGGAAGAGTTCAGTAACTTCGACCCTGTGAACGGTAACGCCGGCTTGGAGCTGCCGAAGATTTACTTTGATCTCTGGTTCGAGGTGGACGACGATAATGTGCACCGTGTGCTAGACCTGCTGCCGGGACTCGATTGGAACGGGGAACCGGTGGGCTTGCGTATGATCTATGCCCCGAAGGACCCCTCCTCATTGGTGGTGAACTACCAGCAAGCATGCGGTGAAAGGAAACTACCCCAAGGTAACTCAAACGCCGCCTATAAACCATGGCCCATGGACCTCATGGACTATCTGAGTAAACGACTCACAAGTGAATATGAAATCAAGTACTACGTGCTCGATGAGCGGCAGTGCGATGCCGACCTTAACCCCATCAAAGGATATGATCCGTTCTTTCTAGGATCGAGTGCTTCTGGGGCCGGCGCGAAAGTTAGTGCACTCATCAAGGTTGACTTCCTCAACGCTCAGCGGCATCTCACAGACGCCGAATCGCACGGTCGGGCTGAGGATTTGTCTAGGAGGCTCAGCAGGTACTATCAGCGTAACTTGCAAAAATTCGAGACCGACCTTGAGGCTCTAAGTGCGATCGCCAATTCTGAATCTGCCCTCAATGAGCACTTTGCGCAAGCATTCGGCTCCATCCTAAAGAGCATCGAGCATCTTGGTTATCCCGGAGGGGTGAATGCTGGGCTCGTGGTCAAGGCTTCGTTTAACGTGCAGAACATGCTGAGCACAAGCGCCCGTGTCCACTACGCGCTCCCCTCCATCAACGGCGGTAAAAACCTAGATTCGCCTCAGGTCCTGCCGGATCAATATAACGGCCTAGGCTTCAAAAACCTGATCTATATGGCCGTTGAGATTCTCGACTTTCATCATGCTTGGGAAGATGTAGAAGGCCAACGCCCGCCAGTACACCTCGTCATGATTGAGGAGCCAGAAGCTCACCTGCATGCCCAACTCCAACAGGTGTTCATTCGCCGTGTTTTCGAACTACTGCCTGAGGCGAAGCCTGGATTTCATACGCAGATGGTTGTCACCACGCACTCGTCACACATCCTGTATGAGAGCAGCTTTAAGCCGATCCGATACTTTTGCCGAGACAAGGGGGGTGGTGCGCTTCATCGCAGTGAAGTCAAGAATCTCTCAGTCTTTTACAACGGGGAAGAGAAGGCGACGCGCGATTTCCTTCAGCAGTACTTGAAACTTACCCACTGCGACCTTTTCTTCGCCGATGCGGCCATCCTGGTCGAAGGAAACGTTGAACGACTGCTACTGCCGCTCATCATTGAACGTCGCTTCCCTCAATTGAAGGCATGCCACCTCACCATCCTCGAAGTTGGAGGTGCTTTCGCGCATAAGTTCCAGGAATTGCTTGATTTTCTGGAGATTACAACTCTGGCCATCACAGACCTAGATAGTGTCGAGCCATCTGAGGATAAGGTAAGCCAACAGAAGGACGTCGAACGAAATCGAGCGTGCAAGGCAACTCTGGCAGGTGCCATTACCTCAAATGAGACGCTCAAGCATTGGTTCCCGAAGCTAGCATCGGTTGATGAATTGTTGGACCTTCCAGAAAGCGAGAAGGTGGTAAAGGGTGATGGCGAGGAAGAAGGAAACATTAGGGTTGCTTATCAGACTCGTCGCCCTGCTGCATGGGGAAATGAGACGGCTGAGGTAGCTGGGCGCACTCTTGAGGAATCCTTCGCTCTTGAGAACCTGAACTGGACGCAGGATCCCTCTAGGAGGGATATTGGTCTTTACGTCGCCAAGTCGAGCCAGTTGACGCTTGAAGAATTGCATGAGGCGATTTTTAAGCGGGTCCGAAACCTCGATAAAACAAGGTTCGCCCTCGGCCTCATCGCTGAGCAAGATGCTGCATGGAAAACGCCACAATACATTTTTGATGGGTTGACTTGGCTTAGCGACCGGCTGGTGCCGGCGCCCACGATTTCTGCCTCAGATTTGATGGGGGTTCGATGAGATCACGACTCTCAGCGCCGGACACACGTGCCGATATCGAGTTGCGTGATCTCTTGGACGGAGATCAGCTCGAATGCTTCGTCATGGTTGCTGGTGCCGGTTCAGGTAAAACAACTTCTCTGGTCAAGGCGCTGGACCATGTGGTCACGCAGCACGGCGCACGCCTCAGGGCCCGGACTCAGCAGGTTGCTTGCATCACGTATACCGAGGTAGCTGCGAAGGAGATTCATGCAGATGTAGGAAACAGTCCTCTCGTTGCAGTCTCCACTATTCACAGTTTTCTGTGGTCCCTGATCCAGCCTTTTCAGAAGGACATATCGAAGTGGGTTCGTCGCCGCATCGAGAGTTCGATCGAAGAGATCAGAGAGAAACAGAAAAATTATTCATCGCGCACCCGTAAGACAACTATCGAGAAGGACGCCTCTGACCTCGAAAAGCTCGGCAATCAGCTTCAGTCGCATGCTGAGGTTAGTCGCTATGTCTATGGTGTCGGAAGTGACTACTCTAAAGGAATCCTCGGACATGAGGATATTGTCACCATGGTGCCTGAGTTGCTTCTTAGTAGCAGACTCCTTCAACGCATCCTAGCTAACAAACACCCTTATATTTTCGTTGACGAAAGCCAGGACACTTTTCCTAATGTCGTCGAGGCGTTGAAGTGTGTAGGCTCCGAAGCGCGAGGTTCCGTCTGCTTGGGCTTCTTCGGAGACCCTATGCAGCAGATTTATCAGCGTGGTGTTGGCGCGATAACTCCTGAGGCTGGCTGGGCGCAAATTCAGAAACCAGAGAACTTCCGTAGTTCAAACAAGGTGCTCAGTGTCATCAATCAGGTGCGGTCTGCGGCTGATGGCTTGGTGCAAGTGCCTGGTCGCCCCGCGAGCAAACAGGCAGAAGGGGAATGTTTCTTCTTCGTTCTTCCTGCAGATGATCACCGAAGCAAGCGGCTGGATCAGGTGCGAGCCTGGCTAGGAGAACATAGTAATGCCGGCAGTTGGCTTGCGGACTCGGTTGAAAGGGGTGAGGGCGCGAAAGTCCTCATGATTGTCCACCGTATGGTTGCTAAGCGCATGGGATTCGAGCACCTTTATGCTGCATTCCATGATGGTCCCTCGAAGAGCTTGAAGGAGGCATTTGATGAGGGGGACGCCTGGCCGCTCAGACCGTTTGAACAAGTAATTCTTCCTATTTGCATGGCTGAGAGTGTTGACTCTCCCTCCGTGATCTCTGTTATCCGCGAGAAAGGAGGTGTGCTTAACGTCGACATGCCAGACCAGGATGTAAAGAAGAGTTTGGTGATTGCGCGTGACGCTGCGGAGCGGTTGCGTAAGACCGTAGCAAAGGCTGGGCCCGGATCTGTGGGCGCTGCTCTGAGGCTAGCTGCAACCACGCGGCTCATTGCTCCAGACCCACAGCTCTCCGCGTACCTTGAACCACACGGTGACCATTCGGATGTCGTGTTGAATTCGAAGACGAAAGAGGTCTTAGATTCCTTCTCGGCATGCGACGTGAGCGAAGTTCCAGCCTATTTTAAGTACTTCCGTCAACAATCCCCTTACTCAACTCAACACGGCACCAAAGGGGCAGAATTCTCCAAGGTGGTGGTTGTGCTGGATGACGAAGAGGCAAACTACCGTCTATACTCGTACGAAAAGCTATTTGGGTTTAAAGAGCTTTCGGATACCGATAAGCAGAACTTGGCTGCCGGTAAAGAATCGGTTCTGGAGCGAACAAGGCGCCTTCTGTACGTATGCGTATCACGCGCAGCTGAATCGTTGGCTGTCGTCACATTTACGAGAGATGTGGCAGCGGCTAAGTCGGCAATCGAAAATGCAAAAACCTTCCCTTTCGAAAGGGTTCTTACCGAGGCGGACCTTGCTTCGTGAGCAGCCGGTTTGCTGCTCTAATTAATCAAACGTTGCGGATTTTTCGGCTGATCACCTAAAGATGCTTTATGTGAAGTGTGCCATTTAGTCCATCTTGGGTCGGCGGCCTTTGTTTGCTCCTAATGGCTTTCTCTCGTCTCAATCGTTTGTATCTGGGTACAGTCAGAAGCGTGTCTGGTGCACGTCGGGTTGGTCACCCATGGACGTGCGCTGGTTGATCGCGCGCGACTAGGGGAGCTGGTACAGGCATGGCGGTTGACGCTGCTCGATTGGAAGAGGGGTTCACGTCGGCAAGGGCTGCGCGGGTGGTGAGTGCGGCGTGCCGGGTGGCGGGGATGGATGACAGAGGTGCGAAGCTGATCCGCCTGGGGGAGAATGCGCTGTTTCGGCTGGCTTCAGCGCCAGTGGTCGTGCGCGTGGCCCGGGGAGAGGAGTGGCTGCCCAAGGTTCGTACTGAGGTAGCTGTCTCCCGATGGTTGGAAGAGGAGGGGTTTCCGGCCGCCCGCCTGGTAGGGGACCTGGATCAACCGCTGTTGATCGACGGGTACCCGGTGACGTTCTGGCATCTGATCGTTGAGGGGGATCGGAAGGCTACGTACGGGGAACTGGGTTGCATCCTGCGGGATCTGCATTCCATGACGGTGCCGGCCGGGCTGGAGCTGCCTCGGTTCGACCCCTTCGGCAAGCAAGAGCTGCGGATCGATCGGGCGGTGATCCCGGAGGATGACAGGACCTTCCTGCGGAAGCGCTGGCACGAGCTGCGGGCCCAGTATGAGGAGCTGCGGTTCGAGACCCCCAAGGGCCCGGTGCACGGTGATGCCCACGTGCAGAACCTCATGGTGGACACCCAGGGGCGTTTGATCCTGATCGACTTCGAAGCCTTCTGCTTCGATCACCCTGAATGGGACCTCATGGTCACGGCCGTGGAGCATCACAGCCTCGGGTGGCAGACCGACGAGCAGTACGCGGACTTCGCGCGGGCGTACGGTCGGGACCTGTACGACTGGCACGGCTACGACACGCTTCGCCGGCTCCAGGAGTTCGGCATGACGACGTGGCTCATGCAGAACGTGCAGGAGAGCGAGAAGACGGCGGCCGAGTACCGTCGGCGCATCGCCGCGCTGCGGGACGACGATGCGCCGCGTGACTGGCGACCGTGGTAGCTGTTACTCGTCCTCTTCGTCCAACCGGGCCATGGCGTCTCGCACCTTCTCGTTGAAGGTGGCCACGGCCGGGTTCCCCGCGTACACGTTGACCTCCTGCTGGAAGTCGGTCACGTAGCGCTGGAAGCGGGAGGACTGAAGGGAATCGCCACCGTCGACCGCCAGGCTTGCGGTGGTGACGGCGGCCTCCAACTCGCCGTTCAGTAGTTGACTCTGGGCGAGCACCATGCGGCAGAAACCCAGGGTGCGGGCGTACATCGGGTCGGTGCTGTCGACGGCGCGCTGTGCGTGCTCGACTGCTTCCCGGCGCATCTTGAGGTCACGGAAGCAGTGGCAGAACTCGCCCATGAGCTCGGCGTCGTCGAAGTAGCTGAGCCATGCCGGGTCCTCGGCGGTGTCGGCACGCTCGAAGTGGCGTTCCGCCTCGTTCATCGCGCGGCCGGCCCCGGAGCGGTCGCCTGCGTTGGAGAGGGCACGGGCCTCCATGGCCCAGTAGTTGGCCATTGCTCGTGGTGTGGCTCGGCCCTTCGCGCCCTCGACGGCGGCGCGGGCAAGCTGGATGGCTTGGGTGTGGTTTCCCAGGTAGTTGGCCTGGTGGCTGAGGTTGCCGAGGATGCGGGAACCGAACATGCGGTCATCGATGACCTGCGACAGCCGCAGAGTGGCGGTGAGGTAGCGGTGGGCAAGGCGGTGGTTCCCGACGTCGTACGCCGTCCACGCGAGCAACTGGGAGGTCTCGGCGGCGGCGCTGAAGAGAGCGGTGCCCACCTTCTCGCTGTAGCTGGCGCTGAGCAGCGGCAGAACCTCGTGGCGGAAGTAGTGGCGTAAGGCTCGGTGACCGTGGCCCCCGCCGTACTTGAAGTCGAGCTGCATGAACGTGGCAGCCGCATCTCTGAGCGCCCGTACGTCGCGCATACCGACACGTTGGTGAGAGGGCCTGTCCCCCTGGATACCGTCGGGGCGCGCGATCATCCATGACAGGACGGCGGCGCTCAGTTCGGCATCGGCGACGGCCAGGCGATCGGTCACCGCGGCCTCGGCGCGCTCCTGGGCGAGCCCGTCCAGCATGGACAGGACGTCGGGGACGGTGCTCGGATAGCCCACCGGTTCTGACGGGGTCGATTGCGTATGGTCGAAGAACCCGAGATCACCGGGGGTGACGCGGCGCCCCAGCTTCGAGCTGAGCACGTCGGCCATGATTGCCGCAGTCTGGGGCTGGATACCTGCTCCGTCGCGCCACCGCTGCACGGATACGTGTGTGGTTCCCAGAGTGATGCCGCGCTGAGCGGCGGCGTCCTTCATCCGTTTCGCAAGACCCTTGTTCGAGACCTTCGCCTCGTCCATGACTGCGATCAACTGCGCGTTCGGCTCTCGGCTCATGCTCCCCTGCCAACCCGAGAATGACGGCGAGTGTGCATCGTGTCACAGCAGTATCGCGTTAGGGGTTCATTCGTGAACCCCCTTGCGTTTGCCCGTGTTCACGTGAACCCCCTGGTGAACGCTCCCGGTCAGGAGCATGGCGCCGTGTACTGGCTTTCCGCGAAGCAAGCGAGTCCACGAGGGTCGCGGAAGGCCCGGAAAGGGACGCGATGGATGCCCGGAAGACCGAGCACGTAGCGAGCGAGTTGGAGGCGTACGCACACTGGTTTGCGGTGCCGGACCTGTCTGCTGGCGGGCACTTCCTGGCGCTGACGCTGTTCGCCGAATGCGACGGTGCGGCACGCATTGCGCGCGACGCGGCGTCCGTCTTCCTGCGCGGCCTGGACACGGGTGACGTCGTGCATGACGCTCGGCTGGCCATTTCGGAACTGGTCGGGAACGTGGTGAACCATGTGGTGCCGGAACGCCATCTGTCCCGCCCTGGTGGCTGTCGGCGCATCGACGTGACCTTCAAGCTCTACCCGCGGTGGCTGTTCATCGGCGTCTCCGACGAGGACTCGACACCCCCCTTGCTTCCCATGAGCGACGCATTGGCCCCGGAGCTGGTCGGGGAGCTGGCGGAGGCGGTCCTGCCCGACAGCGGCCGAGGCTTGATGATCATCCAGCGGGTGGCGGCGGCGCTCTGGTGGGCGCCGAAGGACGGCGGAGGCAAGACGGTCTGGTGCCGGTTCGATCTGGACGACGGAGTCGGACACCAACCGCTCCGATGATCTCCGGGCTGCCGCTCCTCGCCACTCCTCCGCGATCGGGAGTGAGCGGCACAGCCCGGACATCGGCCGGAGCCTGACCCCCTCCGGCCAGGACGCGACTCCTCCAGCCTCTGGAGCTCCCCTCTCGGCTGAGGAGTCGCGTCCGACACAACCCCATACCGAGACCGGGCCACCCCATCAGCCCTGGAAAGCGAAGGGTGGCCCGGCTGGGAACGCGGCGGTTCCCGGTGCCTGATGGTACCGGGACCGTCGTGCTGCATTTCGGTCCTGGTCCAAGGAAGTTGATGGCCTGTTAGCTAGATCAGGACAGAGGTGGACAAGGTGACTGGCTCGGGTGAGGACGGTCTGCGTGACGGCCTGGACATCGAGTTGGACTCAGGATTGTGGGTGCCGGGCGTCGACTACATCGCGGGCTGGCGGAAGGCTCGGGAATCGGCTGACCGATTGAACCGGGCGCTCCTGTGTGCCGGGTTCGAGCTGTCCGCTGTGCGAGCCGTGGCCTCGACCAGTGAGGACGGGTGCGGGCTCGTGCGCATGGTGGGGCGGCCGGACACCGTGGACCGGCTCGCCGGGCTCCTGGAAACGGGTGCGGACGGCGACGGCGGTGCGGCGTGAGGGGTCTTTCCGCCGGTGAGCGGTGCACGTGGGCAAGTCGCCGGCCGGAGCGACTTTGGGCGGTAGCTGCCATGGGGCGAGAGAACAGGGGGCCGTACGCTGGCCCGGCGAATCGGGCAGGCAGTGGCCCTGCCCGCGTTTGTGCCCGATCGGCCCCCTGTTCTTCGAGGCTCGCCCCATGGGAGCTGCCTAAAGTCTCGGAGGCCGTCGACCCCCAGCCCGCTC
This sequence comes from Streptomyces prasinopilosus, assembly GCF_001419695.1. Taxonomy (GTDB): domain Bacteria; phylum Actinomycetota; class Actinomycetes; order Streptomycetales; family Streptomycetaceae; genus Streptomyces; species Streptomyces prasinopilosus. The sequence continues at coordinate 6,873 of NZ_LIRG01000031.1, read as the reverse complement.
CGTCCTGGCTCACGACGACCGGTCGACGCTTCGGTTCCTCTGGCGCACTGTGGCCTGGGGCGCCCGGCGATCGGCCGGGACCGGCGTTCACGCCGCACGCCCGGCCGGGGCGGCCGGGCGGCCCGGCGCGCCGCAGGCGCGCCCTTGAGGAAGAGAAGAAGATTTCGACACGTGGCCGTCGGCGATCAGGTGCGGGTGCGCCGTGCGGGTTGCTTGTCGGCGGTGATCCGGTAGCCGAGTTCGGCGCGGTCCGCACCGACGCGGAGCTCTTCGAGGAGCAGCGGGCGATCGTCGGCGCCGTGCGCGACCCGGGCCAAGTGCAGAACCGGGGTCGCGTCCGGCAACCGGAGCGTCGCTCGTTCATCGGGCAACGGCAGTCGGGCACGCACCGTCTCCGACCACCAGAGCTTGTGGCCGCTCTGGGAGAGCAGACGGTAGATCACTGCCGAGGGCTTGCACGGCTCGTCTGCGAGCGGCGGCACACTCTCGGCGACCTCGAACGGGATCAAGGCGCGGTGCATCGCGCGGGCGCCGGTTGCGGAGTCGGTGAGCACCCGATCGCATCCGAACAACGCTTCCCCCTCGTCCAGCCCGAGGAGACTGCCCGTGGTCTTCGTGGTCTGCGTGCGGTAGGTACTCGGTTCCTCGACCTCTTCCCAGACGTCACCATCGGGCATCACGAACTGGTCGTCGGCGGTGCGGCTGACACGGCGCTCGATGATGAGCGCGGGCTGTCCGCCGGCGCGTACAAAGCTGCCCTTGCCGTGGCGCACATCGATCAGCCCTTCCGCGCGCAGTGCGGCGATCGCGTTGCGGACCGTGGGGCGGGAGACGCCGTAACGAGTCATGAGCTGGGACTCGGACGGAAGCAGGGAATCCGGCGCGAACTCACCGGACAGGATCGTTTCGCGGATGGCGGCAGCCACCTGCTGGTAGAGGGCGCCGGGGCGCTGGATCTCCGTCATCTCGGATTCTCCGGGGCGGTGTCGTAGGCACGTCGCTCGTGCGACATCACTCGTCAGCATAAGTAGTTGCACCCCTGCCGTACAGGACTCCATAGTCGTAACTCGTAAGGACAAGTGACGTCAGAATCTCCCTGGCGTCCCGACTGGCCAAGGAGGCCAACACCCATGCAGTCCATTCCCGTGGACACAACCAGGCTCGGCGTACTGCGCTGTGCCATCGCGCCCGAAGCGAAGCTCAGCAACCCCGACACCCAGGAGGTGAAGAAGGACCGGGACGGCAACCCGGTCTACACGGTGGCCGTCACCGTGCGGCAGGACCGGCGGCGTATCTCCGTCATCGAGATCGCCGTCAGCGGTGAGCCGAAAGGCATCGAGGAAGGCCAGATCGTCAAGGTCACCGGCCTGACCGCCTTCGTCTGGTCGATGGGGGACAGGCACGGCGTCAGCTTCCGCGCGGACGCCGTCACCCCCGTGCACGGCACCGCCGCGCCCGGCAAGGGTGGTGGCGCTTGATGGGGCCGACCCTGCTCGCCTTCGCCCTGGCCGCAGCGGCCTGGGTCCTGGTCGTCGGTGATCTCATACGTCGGCATCGCCCGGCCTGGCACTGGTACGTCGCCGGCTACCCGGTGACCGCGTGCCGGGTGGTGTTCACCTGGCGCCGGGTCGCCTTGCTCAACGACTTATCGGTGTCCCGCCTGCCAGCACGCACTCTGGTCGGGCATCTGCTGGTCAAGGGCGACCCGGTACGGCCGGTGGCTCCGCGGATCTCGTTCCCGCGCGCTACCCGCATGGGGCTGACGGTGGTGGTGCGACTGCACGCGGGCCAGAGCCCGGCGACCTACATGAAGGCGGCCGACGCGCTTGTGCATGCGTGGAAGGTCCACGCGGTGCGCGTGACCTCGCCGGAACGTGGGCTCGTGCTGCTGACCGCGATGGCCAGCGATCCCCTGGAACGGCCCGGCTTGGCGTCGGCTCCCACCGAGCTGCTGTCAGCGCTCATCGGCGCGCTGGAGACGGGCGGCGCCTGGGTGATGAACCTGCGCCTGGTGCCGCACTGGCTCATCGCCGGGGCCACCCGCTCGGGCAAGTCCACCCTGCTCGCCCGGCTGATCACACAGCTCGCCCCGCAACCCGTCGCCCTGGTCGGCATCGACTGCAAAGGCGGTATGGAACTGGGCCTCTTCGCCGGGCGGCTGAGCGCTCTGGCCACCTGCCGACGTGAAGCAGCTGCGGTCCTGTCCGCCCTGGTGGTCGACATGCAGGACCGGATGGGGTCCTGCCGGACAGCGGGTGTGCGTTCCATCTGGGAGCTGCCGGACAAGCTGCGGCCGGTGCCGGTCGTCGTGATCGTCGACGAGCTGGCGGAGCTGTACCTGTCCGACGGCACCCGCGAGAGCAAGGCAGAGGCCGAGCAGTGCTCCACCCTCCTGCTCCGTCTGGCTCAGCTCGGAGCCGCGCTCGGCATCCACCTGGTCGTCGCCGGACAACGGGTCGGTTCGGACCTCGGGCCCGGCGTCACCGCCCTGCGGGCCCAACTCGGCGGACGCATCTGCCACCGGGTCAACGATCCGGGCACGGCGGAAATGGCCTTGGGTGATCTGAACAAGGACGCCGTCGCCGTCGCGCAAGCGATCACGGCGGAGGAGCGGGGCGTAGCCGTGTGCACCGGTCCGGATGGGGGCTGGAGCCGTGCCCGCTCGCACCTCACGCCCACCGAAGAGGCCGTGTCGACGGCCCGGAAGCACGCAGCCATGACTCCTGACCTGCCCGCCCTCGGCCGAGCCCTGGCCGCGCTGGAAGGAGACGACAAGTGATCAGCGAAGGTACGGCGTTCATGTTCGCGGTGATCTTCGGGATCATCACCGTCCTCCTCGTCCGCTCCCGTGACGTGCGGGCCTGGGAAGCGGTCTGCGTCGGCCTCTTCGGCCTCTACCTCGGACAGACCCCGGTGCTCTTCACCATCCACGGGCTCGTCACCTGGGTGATCAACGGCTTCTCCCACACCTGAGCAGAAAGGACACGACGACATGCCCATGTCCCGCGTGAGGTGCCCCCACTGCAAGGGCGACGGAGCCCGTAAGACCTGGGCCGGACGGCTGCGGCGGTGCCGCGTCTGCCGGGGAACCGGAACCATCCGCTGAGCACCCCCACCCGGCCACCGGAGGTGATCCCCATGACCCACGCCGCCCCACCACTCATCCGCCATGCCGCCCCGGCGGCTCACTTCGGAAGGTCACCACCATCAGTACGGAGTCCACTCCGGCTGGCAGGCGCGCCGCACTCGACCGCGCGGCGCGCCTGCGCCGGCTCCCCGAAGCAGATCGCGACGCCATCCGCCTCGCTCAGGACCCGAAGTTCCCACGTTGGCTGGAGCAGGTCACCGCCACGGGCGGCTGCTCACATCCGGTCCACCTGTCCGGCTCGACCACCCTTCTGGACGGTGCGACCGGCGAGATCCTTCACCACTACGACACCCGCGACGAACCAGGAGAACGCCTCCTCGTCCGCTGCCGCAACCGCCGCGCAACCGTCTGCGTGACCTGCTCCCGCCTCCACGCGGGCGACACCTTCCACCTCGTCCGCGCGGGCCTGATCGGCGGCAAGAACGTGCCTGCCGCAGTCCGGCGCCGACCTCGCCTCTTCATCACCCTCACGGCACCCTCCTTCGGCCCGGTCCACCGTGCCGGTGAGCTGTGCCGTCCTCGCCGCGACGGCGGTGTCTGCGAACACGGCCGACTTGTCGGCTGCCGTGTCGTTCATGGCCTCGCGGACCCTGCTGTAGGACAACCGCTCTGCCCCGACTGCTACGACTACGCCACGCATGTGCTCTGGCACGCGCACGCGGGAAAGCTCTGGGATCGCTTCGTCATCGCGGTCCGGCGACAACTCGCGTCGGCGGTCGGCCTGCCCCAGTCCCGATTCCGCGAACACGCTCGGCTGTCCTTCGCGCGCATCGCCGAGTACCAGAGCCGTGCAGCCGTCCATGCTCACGCCGTCGTCCGTCTCGACGGCCCATCCGGACCCGACGACGAACCGCCGGCCTGGGGCACTGCGGACCGGCTCATCGACGCCGTGCACGCCTCCGCCCGACGGACGGTGCTGCACACGCCGTACAGCCCGGCCGTGGGTGAGCCGGTACTGCGCTGGGGCGCCCAGGTCGACGCGCGGCCACTGCGCGCAGACGGTGAAGGACCCGACGATGACGCTGTGGCCGCATACGTGGCCAAGTACGTCACCAAGGGAGCGAGCGAGACAGGCGCCGGCATCGACCACAAGGTCACCACCTGGGGCGACATCCACACGGCACCCGTCAACGAACACGTCCGCGCTCTCATGCGCACCTGCTGGCGTCTCGGTGGCCTCCCCGAGTACGGGCCGCTGCACCTCCGCGCCTGGACCCACACGCTCGGCTATCGGGGGCACATCCTCACCAAGTCGCGCGCCTACTCGACGACGTTCGCAGCACTCAGGGCGCAACGTGCCCACCACGTGGGACACGTCGATGTCCCTGGAGCGGTCACGGATGCCCACTGGCGGTATGTCGGCTCCGGACACACCCCTGGGGCCGCCCTCATCGCGGCCGGCATCGCGGAAGACCTCGCGGAGTCCCGGCGACTCAGCGCGGAAGCGAGGAAAGAGGGGGAGTGGGGCCGATAACCGCTCTGCCCGAACGAGACCCTCAGCAATCTCGACGCTCGCCGTCGGTGGCTCGGTCGGACGACGGCAGGGCCATGAGCCTGATCGAAAGCGAGATCGTGATCGTTGACGACGACGGCACGGAAGAACCGTTCGACCCCGTGGCGTGGTTCTCGTGAGGCAGCCGCCTCCCCGTACGTCTCGGGAAGACGGCTGCCCTCGTGTGTCGGCCGAGGCGCGTCAGAACGCTTCCGCGAAGTCGTCCTGCTTGAGTACCAGGCGGTCCCGCACGTCCTTGGGGATCCTCAGCTTCATGTGGATACGCGGGGCGCGGACGCCCTTCACCTTGGTCCGCTTGACCACGCACTGCACGCCGACCCGGAGCAGATCGGCGGCCATGGCCTCCATGCCGCCCTCTTCCCAGTGGGTGCGGAAGGTCTTGCCGTTGTGCACGGCCACCCATCGATCCTTCGTCGACTCCGGGTCGATGGTCTCCAACTGCTTGATGAGGTCGTCCAGCGTCTTCTCGGCCTGCTCCTTGGTGAACCGTGTCTTCGTGAAGCGGCCTCCGGGCTCGAGGCCGGTCATGTAGTAGCTGATGGACTGCTCGAGACGCTGCAGCTCCTTGCGGGCCTCGGCGCCCTGCCGGTACTCGCGCGTCATGACCGGCTCGTCCCCGAGAACCCTCAGGACGTCCTCGACGAGCTTGCTGTAGATCTCGTCGGGGTTCGGCGCGCCATGGCCTCCGCCCTTGCACTTGCCGCACCGCAGGTACTTGTAGAACCGCCCGTTGACGTGGTTCTGCTGCACGGTCATGTTCGAGCCGCAGTCATGGCAGATCAGCACGCCGAGGAACTTCGTCGCGCCGTCGGGACGCCGGGTGGGCTGCTTCTTCCCTCGAAGGTCCAGGGCCTCCTGGAGCCTCTGGAACTCGTCCTCGGTGAAGATCGGATCTGCCACGCGTATGGGCTTCGCGTCGTTGCCGAGGACAATCTTCGAGCGGCGCACGCCCCCGTTCTTGTCCTCTTCCACGCGGTACCCCATGAGCGCCGGATTCCTGAGCCGACGGAGCAGCGTCGATGCGGTCAGGCCCGGTCCGCAGAGTCCGGCTCGCACGAGGACCTTGACCATGCGCCGGGCGGAAGCGGGCTTGTCCCTCATGGCCGCGGTGCGGCACCAGTGCAGTGCCCGGTACGCGTCCTCGTCGATGGCGAGTACGACCCTGCCGTTCTCGTCCTCCGCCGTCTCGTACCCGTACGTCGGCTTGCCCACGAGCCAGTCGCTCTGTGTCTTGGTGTAGTTCCAGAGGCTCGCCACGCGGGTGCTCGTGTTGGCCGCCTCGATCTCGGCGATGCCACCGATGATCGTGACCATGATCTTCCCGGCCGTGGTGGTCAGGTCGATCGAGTCGTTCTTGGAGACGAGGTTCTTCCCGTACTTCAGGCACCAGTCGATCATGGTGCTGAGGTCGGTGAGCCGCCGTACGAAGCGGTCCAGCTTCCAGAAGAGGATCTCGTCGAACTCCGGCGCCCGGTTGTTGAGCCAGTCCCCGAGCTCCTTGCGCTTCCACGGCGGGACCTTCGTGGCCGACACGTTGAGGTCGCTGGCCACGCCGACGACTCGGCAGCCGCGGTCCAGGGCCAGCCTGCGCAGGTCGAGTTCCTGGCGGACCGGTGAGGTCGTGTCGTCGGTGAGGACGGACAGCCGAACGGACAGCAGGGCCCGCGGTGCGTCATCGGGTAGGGCTGCCTCCGCCTTCTTCAGCTCCTCCAGGAGAGCTAAGTCGGCCTCGGTCCACTCGGCTTCGACTTCGTACTGCCGCCGGTCGGTCGCCCGGCGGCTCCTGGTTCGTTTCCCCATGTGGAGGACGGTAGCGCGGATTTGGGCTTGTCGGTATATGGCCGCAGATGGACACCAGCATTCAGATCGGGCCGACGGGCAGGAAGCTGCTCCCGCTGACGGTCAAGAACGCGGCGCCCGCTCCCAGCGGCGCGACCTCCTGAGCCGTCGTCCCGGGGCGTCGCCCCGAGGTGTGCGGCGGGCCCGCTCCGGAACACCGGAGCGGGCCCGCCGGCGTTCGTGCCCGTGGCGCGGGGGCGCGGTGCTACCGGTGCGCCGTGTCCGGCGCGGGCGAGGGCGTGAGGGCCGGTGGGTCGGGCGGACGGGTGACGAGGAGGGGCGGGAGGACGGCTTCCAGGTCGTCCAGGGCCTTCCTGGCGACGGCGATGCGGGTGCGCAGGTCCGCCTCGGGGTCCGGGACCGGAGCCGGGAC
>NZ_LIRG01000309.1 GCF_001419695.1 Streptomyces prasinopilosus | reverse complement strand
GGAGGTACCCGGCCCGTGGCCACGACCGAGCCGGCCCCCCGCGGGGGAGCCCACCGGGACCCGGGACCCGGCGACGGCGACCCCGAGGAGGGCAGGGACGACAGCCGCGGAGGCGGTGACGGCGGGGGCGGCGGGACGGCCGAGGAGTCCCGGCAGCTCGACCCCGCTCTCCTCCTCGTCCTGTTCCTGCTCACCGCCGTGATGTTCCAGGACCCGGTCCGCCGCGCCCTGGGCGCCCCGGTGATGCAGAGCTGGACGACGGTGTTCGTGGCGGTGATGATCCAGGCGCTGCCCTTCCTGGTGCTCGGCGTCCTGCTGTCCGCGGCGATCGCGGTGTTCGTCCCGCCGTCCTTCTTCGCCCGCGCCCTGCCGGGGCGTCCGTCCCTGGCGGTCCCGGTCGCGGGCGCGGTGGGCGCGGTGCTCCCCGGCTGCGAGTGCGCGTCCGTCCCGGTGGCGGGGGCGCTGGTGCGCAGGGGGGTGGCCCCGGCGGCGGCGCTGGCGTTCCTGCTGTCCGCCCCCGCGATCAACCCGATCGTGCTGACGGCGACGGCGGTCGCCTTCCCGAACGACCCGGTGATGGTCCTCGCCCGGTTCACGGCGAGCCTGCTGGTGGCCTGCCTGATGGGCTGGCTGTGGCAGCGCCACGGCCGCGCGGACTGGCTGCGTCCGCCGTCCCGTTCGTCCTACGAGGGGCGGAGCCGGGGTGCGGCGTTCTGGGGGTCGGTCCGGCACGACGTGATGCACGCCGGCGGCTTCCTGGTGGTCGGTGCGATGGCCGCGGCGACGCTGAAGGCGGTCGTCCCGGCCCCCTGGCTGCAACGGGCGGCCGATCACCCCGTGCTGTCGGTCCTGGTGCTGGCCGCGCTGGCCGTCCTCCTGTCGATCTGCTCGGAGGCGGACGCGTTCGTCGCCGCGTCCCTGACCCAGTTCTCGCTGACGGCCCGGCTCGCCTTCCTCGTGGTGGGTCCCATGGTCGACCTCAAGCTCTTCGCCATGCAGGTGGGCACGTTCGGCCGCGGTTTCGCCCTGCGGTTCGCCCCGGCGACCCTCGTCCTGGCGGTGGCGGTCTCGGCCCTGACGGGAGCGGTGCTGCTGTGAACCGACCGCACCGGAACCAGAACCCGAGCCCGAGCCCGAGCCCGAGCCCGAGCCCGAATCCGAGCCCGAATCCGAATCCGAGCCCGAATCCGCACCCGGAGCCGGACCCGGACATGAACCCGGACCCGAGCATGAACCCGAACCGGCAGGCGCAGGCGGCCCTGCTGTTCCTCCTGGGCGCGACCGTGCTGCACGCCGGGCTGACCGACCTCCACCTGCGCTACGTCAAGGCCGGCCTGCGCCCGCTGCTCCTGCTGTGCGGAGCCGTACTCGTCGTGACGGCGGCGGCGACGGTCTGGTACGAGTGGCGCGGGGCGCGCGGGCGGCACGACGACGGGCCCGGTCCCGACGGCGGCCGGGAGCACCGTGAGCCCCGGGTCTCCTGGCTCCTGGCCCTTCCCGTCCTCGCCCTGATCCTGGTGGCGCCACCGGCCCTCGGTTCGTACAGCGCCACCCACACGGGTACGGCCCTGCAGAAGCCGTTCGGCTTCCCGGACCTCCCCGCGGGCGGGGGCACGCTCCGCCTCGGAGTGGGGGAGTACGCGGCCCGCGCGGTCTACGACGACGGCCGCGGCCTCCGGGACCGGCCGGTCGAGATCACCGGATTCGTCGCCCTGGACCCGTCCGGCACCCCCTACCTGGTCCGCATGTCCCTCAACTGCTGTGCGGCGGACGGACAGCCGGTCAAGATCGCCCTGACCGGCGAGGTCCCCCCGGTGCTGCGGCCGGACGCCTGGCTGGAGGTCACCGGCACCTACAGCCCGCGCCGGACGAAGGACCCGGTCAACGACGGTCCCGTCCCCTGGTTCGAGGTCACGTCGGCGAAACCGGTCCCCGCCCCGAACGACCCGTACGACGAGGTCTGGACCGGCTGAACGGGCGCGCCGGGGTCCGGACCGGCTGAACGGGCGCGCCGGGGTCCGGACCGGCCGAGCGGGCGTGCCGGGGTCCGGATCGGCCGAGCGGGCGTGCCGGGGTCCGGACCGGCCGGGCCGGAGCACCGGGCCCCGGACAGCCGGCCGGACCGGCGTGCTAGCGCTGCTGCCGGGTGCGGCTGTCGTCGGCGGTCGCGTCCCGGGCGACGGTCTCCTCCTTGACGACGGCCTCGCCCCGGATGACACGGGGTGCGCCCGGCTGCTCCCCCCGCGGCTGGTGCGTCTGCCGGGGCTGCTGGGGCTGGGCGGCCCGCAGCTCGTCCTCCCGCTCCTCCGCCTTCGCCGCGCGGGCCTCGGCCTTGAGGATGCGGGCGGACTTCCCGGCCGAGCGGGCGAGCTCGGGCAGCTTCTTCGCCGCGAGCAGGGCTATGACGACGATGAGGATGATCGCGAGTTCGCTCAGTCCGAACATGGGGGTCCGTCCGTCCTTGTCGTGAGCCGTTGCCGGATGCCGCCCGTAGAATCTACAGCAATGTAGAGAATTTGACGGTGTCCGCTCGTCTGTACGATGACCGCCCGGGAACGGGAGGGCGACGGAAGGGAGACAGGCCGTGGTCGAACACAGTCCGCGTCACCGGCGGCGGGCGCAGGGCGAGTTGGAGTCTCTGGTGCTGTCGGCGCTGCGGGAGGCGGACGGCCCGGCGACGGCCGGCTGGGTGCAGGAGCGCCTGGGCGAGGACCTCGCCTACACGACGGTCGTTACGATCCTCACCAGGCTGCTCGCGAAGGGCGCGGTCACCCGTGAACGCGCGGGCCGCTCCTTCGCCTGGACGCCCGCCTCCGACCACGCCGGTCTCGCCGCCCACCGGATGCGCCGGGTGCTGGACGCCGAGAGCGACCGGGAGGCGGTCCTGGCCAGCTTCGTCACCGGTCTCGGCCCGGACGACGAACGCCTGCTGCGGGAGCTGCTGCGCCCGCCCCGGAGCGACGGGGAAGACTGAGACCTCATGGGGGTGTTCGTCTTCCTGCCGCTCGTCCTGCCGCTGACGGCGTGGCCGATCGCCCGGCTCGCCGCCCAGCATCTCCACCCGCGGACCGCGACGCGGATGCTGACCTGGGTGGCCGCGGTGATGGCGGTGTGCAGCACGGTGTGCCTGGGCCTGGTGATGGTGGTCGGCACCGCGACCCTGCCCGGCAACCCGCTGCCCGACGGCTGGTCGGACCCGGAGGTGCGGGAGGCGGTCCCGTACGACGAGGTCGTGGGGAAGGCCGCCATCCCGGCGCTGTGCGGGGTGCTGCTGGCCTGCGCCCGGACCCTGTGGCGGCACGTCCGCACCCGCCGCCGCGCCCACCGTGCCCTGGACGGCCTGCCGGACACGGAGGTGGCGGTCCTGCCCGACGGCGCGCCGTACGCGTACGCCCTCCCGGGCACCGGACCGCGCCGCGACCGCGTCGTGGTCACCACCGCGCTCCTGGACCACCTGGACCCCGCCGAACGCCGCGCGCTGTTCGCCCACGAGCGCGCCCACCTCGCCGCGCGCCACCACCGGTTCCTGCTGGCCGTACGGCTGGCCGCGCACGCCAACCCGTTCCTGCGCCCCCTGCACACGGCGGTGTCGTACGCGGCGGAGCGCTGGGCGGACGAGGAGGCGGCGCGGACGGTCGGCGACCGCCGTACCGTCGCCACCGCCATCGGCAAGGCGGCCCTCGCCTCCCGGGCCGGCGGCCCGCCCCTGCCCGCGTTCGCGGCGCCGGGACCGGTCCCCCGCCGGGTGGCGGCGCTGCTCGCCCCGGCTCCGGCGACCGGCCCCTGGCCGGAGGTGTTCACCTCGGCGGGCCTGGCGGCCTGGGGAGCGGCCGCGGGTACGGCCGCGTCGGCGATGTCGTCCGCCAACGCGGCGGTGACCCTGTTCTGGATCCTGCGGACGGCGACACCGCTGTGAGGACACCGTGGTGAGAATGCCGCCGCCGTGACGCCGCCGCGGGGCGGGCGGGGGCCCTCAGCCGATGCCCGGCCCGGAGGAGTGCGGTCCGCCGTGCCCGTACGCGCTGTCGCTGCCGTACGCCTCCCGGTGCTCGACCAGTTCGCGCACCCAGCCGTCGACTTCGGCGGCCCAGTCGCGGGCGTCGTCGTGGCCCACGGTGAACCGGCTGAGCGCGTCGTGCCCGGTGTCGTCGCCGTCGCCCCCGTTCCCGCCGCCCCGCTTGTCGGCCTCCAGGACGACGTCCATGCCGCCCGGGTGGGTCAGGAAGGTCAGCTCGATCTCCTCCACCCGGTCCGCGTACGAGGGCGCCGGGGTGAGACCGATCTCCTGGTGGAAGGGCAGTCGCTGCCCGGTGCCGCCGATGCGCCCGTGCTCGAGACCGGCGGACCGCAGCCCGTACCCGAGCCGCCGGAACGCCCCGAGGATCGCCTCCTGGGCGGGCAGCGGCCCGACACCGAGCGGATCGAGACCGGACTCGGAATCGTCGCCGGGGCCGGGCTCG
>NZ_LIRG01000308.1 GCF_001419695.1 Streptomyces prasinopilosus | reverse complement strand
CTCCTACGTCGGCCGCCGGCGACGAGGAACTCCACGGTGCCGGCGCCGACGTAGGAGACGGCGCGCGCGGCGCGCACGGCGAGGGCGTGCAGTTCCTCGGTGAGCCGCGCGGGCAGCCCGGGGGCCGGGGCCTCCTCGATGACCTTCTGGTGGCGGCGCTGGAGGGAGCAGTCGCGGGTGCCGAGCGCCCACACGGTGCCGTGGGTGTCGGCGAGGACCTGCACCTCGACGTGCCGGCCGCCCTCCACGTACGGCTCGGTGAACACCTCGCCGTCACCGAAGGCGCTCGCGGCCTCCGCGCGGGCCGCGGCCAGTTCGCCGTCCAGGTCGGCGAGGCGCCGCACGACGCGCATGCCGCGCCCGCCGCCGCCCGCCGCCGCCTTCACCAGCACCGGCAGGTCGGCCTCGGTGACCTCGCGCAGGGGCTCGATGCCCATCAGTTCCTTGGCGCGCGTCTTGGACGCCATCGCCTCGATCGCCTCCGGGGGCGGCCCGATCCAGACCAGTCCCGCGTCCCGGACGGCCCGCGCGAAGCCGGCGTTCTCGGAGAGGAAGCCGTAGCCGGGGTGCACGGCGTCCGCGCCGGCCGCGAGGGCGGCCTTCACGATCAGGTCGCCGCGCAGGTAGGTGTCGGCGGGCGCCGCCCCCGGCAGGCGTACCGCCGTGTCCGCCGTGCGGGCGTGGAGGGCGTGCGCGTCGGCGTCCGAGTGCACGGCGACCGTGCGGATGCCCAGCTCGCGGCAGGTGCGGGCGATGCGGCAGGCGATCTCGCCCCGGTTCGCCACCAGTACGGAAGTAATCATGGGCCTCACATCCGGAAGACGCCGAAGCCACCGCGCGCGCCCTCGTAGGGGGCGGTGTGGATGGCCGACAGGCACAGGCCGAGGACGGTGCGGGTGTCGCGCGGGTCGATGACGCCGTCGTCGTACAGCCGCCCGGACAGGAACAGGGGCAGCGACTCGGACTCGATCTGCTGCTCCACCATGGCGCGCAGCGCCGCGTCCGCCTCGTCGTCGTACGGCCGGCCCTTCGCCGCGGCGGACTGCCGGGCGACGATGGACAGCACCCCGGCGAGCTGCTGCGGGCCCATGACGGCGGACTTGGCGCCGGGCCAGGCGAACAGGAAGCGCGGGTCGTAGGCGCGGCCGCACATGCCGTAGTGCCCGGCGCCGTAGGAGGCGCCCATGAGGACGGACAGGTGGGGGACGCGGGAGTTGCTGACCGCGTTGATCATCATGGCGCCGTGCTTGATGATGCCGCCCTGCTCGTACTCCCTGCCGACCATGTAGCCGGTGGTGTTGTGCAGGAACAGCAGCGGGATGTCGCGCTGGTTGGCGAGCTGGATGAACTGGGCGGCCTTCTGGGACTCCTCGCTGAAGAGGACGCCCCGGGCGTTGGCGAGGATGCCCAGGGGATAGCCGTGCAGGGTGGCCCAACCGGTGGTGAGGCTGGTGCCGTAGAGGGGTTTGAACTCGTCGAAGTCGGAGGCGTCGACGATCCGCGCGATGACCTCGCGCGGGTCGAAGGGGATCCTCAGGTCGCCCGGGACGATGCCGAGGAGTTCGTCCTCGTCGTGCTCGGGGGGCGCGGCGGGGCCGGGGTCGGCGTGCGCCTTGCGGTGGTTGAGGCGGGCGACGACCCGGCGGGCCTGGCGGATCGCGTCCCGCTCGTCGACGGCGAAGTGGTCGGCGAGGCCGGACACGCGGGCGTGCATCTCGGCTCCGCCCAGGGACTCGTCGTCGCTCTCCTCCCCGGTGGCCATCTTCACCAGCGGCGGGCCGCCGAGGAACACCTTCGCCCGCTCCTTGACCATGATCGTGTGGTCGGACATGCCGGGGACGTACGCGCCGCCGGCGGTGGAGTTGCCGAAGACGACGGCGACGGTCGGGATGCCGGCCGCGGAGAGCCGGGTGAGGTCCCGGAAGACGGCGCCGCCCGGGATGAAGATCTCCTTCTGGGAGGGCAGGTCGGCGCCGCCGGACTCGACGAGGCTGATCACGGGCAGCCGGTTGGTGAGCGCGATGTCGTTGGCGCGCAGGGCCTTGCGCAGGCTCCACGGGTTGCTGGCGCCGCCGCGCACGGTCGGGTCGTTGGCGGTGATCAGGCACTCCACGCCCTCGACGACGCCGATGCCGGTGACGAGGGAGGCGCCGACGGTGTAGTCGCTGCCCCAGGCCGCGAGCGGGGACAGCTCCAGGAAGGGCGTGTCGGGGTCGAGGAGCAGTTCGACGCGTTCGCGGACGAGCAGCTTGCCGCGCCCCCGGTGCCGCTCGACGTACTTCTCGCCGCCGCCCGCGAGGGCCTTGGCGTGCTCGGTGCCGAGTTCGGCGAGTTTGGCGAGCATGGCGTCACGGTGCTCCCGGTACTCCGGGTCGGCCGTGTTCAGCGCGGATGCGAGGACCGTCACAGCAGGGCCTCCGGGATGTCGAGGTGCCGGGACCGCAGCCATTCGCCGAGCGCCTTGGCCTGCGGGTCGAAACGGGCCTGCGCGGCGACGCCCTCGCCGAGGATGCCCTCGACGAGGAAGTTCAGGGCGCGCAGGCGGGGCAGGACGTGCCGGGTGACGGGCAGGCCGGCGGCCTCGGGGATCAGCTCCCGGAGGCGTTCGACGGTCAGCTCGTGCGCGAGCCACCGCCAGGCGTCGGCGGAGCGGACCCACACCCCGACGTTGGCGTTCCCGCCCTTGTCGCCGCTGCGGGCACCCGCGAGGAGGCCGAGGGGCGCTCGTCTCGTGGGTCCCGGGGGCAGCGGTTCGGGGAGCGCGGGTTCCGGTACGCCGTCGAGTACGGCGGTGTCGTGGGGCGCGTCCACGGGGATGCGGCGCCCGTCGTGGAGGACGGCCACGTGCTCGACATCGCCCTGGGGGACGTACACGTCCTCGAAGACCCCGTAGGCAGAGCCCTTCCCCGGTGGTGCCACCACGTGAAACCCGGGGTAGCTGGCCAGGGCCAGTTCGACGGCGGCCCCGCTCAGCACCCGTCCGACCGCCTCCTGCCGGGGGTCGCGCACGACGAGCCGCAGCAGCGCGCTGGCACTCTCCTCGGTGTCCGCGTCGGCCCGGTCGGTGCGCGCCAGCTCCCAGCGCACCTCGGCGGGCGGCGACTTGGCGAGCGCGTCGCCCATCTGCTCCTTCACCAGGCCGGCCTTGGCCTCGATGTCGAGGCCGGTGAGCACGAACACGACCTCGTTGCGGAATCCGCCGAGCCGGTTGAGGCCGGTCTTGAGGGTGGGCGGCGGCGCCTCTCCCCGCACCCCGTCGATCCGCACCCGGTCGGGCCCCTCCCGGGTGAGGCGTACGGTGTCGAGCCGGGCGGTGACGTCCGGCCCGGCGTAGCGGGCGCCGCCGGTCTCGTAGAGCAGTTGCGCGGTGACGGTGCCGACGTCGACGAAGCCGCCGGTGCCGGGGTGCTTGGTGATGACGCTGCCGCCGTCCTCGTGCAGTTCGGCGAGCGGGAAGCCGGGCCGCAGGAGGTCGCCGGGGGGACGTTCGCCGAAGAAGGCGTAGTTGCCGCCGGTGGCCTGGGTCCCGCATTCCAGCACGTGCCCGGCGACGACGGCCCCCGCGAGCCGGTCGTACTCCGTGTTCGCCCAGCCGAAGTGCGCGGCGGCCGGGCCGGTGACCAGGGCGGCGTCGGTGACCCTCCCGGTCACGACGACGTCGGCGCCCTCGCGCAGGCAGGCCGCGATGCCGAAGCCGCCGAGGTAGGCGTGCGCGGCGAGGCTGCCCGGGTGGCGGGCGGTGAGGTCGTCGCCCTCGACGTGCGCGACCCGCACCGGGATGCCGAGCCGTCCGGCCAGCTCCCGCACGGCGTCGGCGAGCCCCGCCGGGTTGAGCCCGCCGGCGTTGGTGACGATCTTCACGCCCCGCTCGTGGGCGAGGCCGAGGCACTCCTCCAGTTGCCGCGGGAAGGTGCGGGCGTACCCGGCGGAGGGGTCCTTGAGGCGGTCGCGGGCGAGGATGAGCATGGTCAGCTCGGCGAGGTAGTCGCCGGTGAGGACGTCGAGCTCACCGCCGGTGAGCATCTCGCGCAGGGCGTCGAAGCGGTCCCCGTAGAACCCGGAGGCGTTCCCGATGCGCAGGGCCGCCGTCACGGGGTGCGTCCCGGGCCGTCCCCGGTCTCGCCCTTCGGGGGGTGTCCCGGGCCGTCCCCTGCCTCGCCCTTCGGGGGGCGTCCGCCGCCGGGCGGCCCGGCGAAGGCCTGGGCGACGTCGAGCCACCGGTCGGCGTCGGGGCCCTCGGCGGTGAGGGCGAGGTCGGCGCGGTGGGCGCGCTGGGTGACCAGGAGGCAGAAGTCGAGTGCGGGGCCGGTGACGCGCTGGGGGGCGTCGGCGGGACCGTAGGCCCACCGTTCACCTCCCGGCGCGACGAGTTCGACCCGGAAGGGGTCGGCGGGCGGGGTGAGTCCGTGCGCTCCGTAGGCGAAGTCCCGGGTCCGCACCCCGAGCCAGGCCACATGCCTCAGCCGGTCGGTGGGGGGCCGCGGCACACCGATCGCGTCCGCGATGTCGAGTCCGTGGGCCCAGGTCTCCATGAGCCGGGCCGTCGCCATGGAGGCCACCGACATGGGCGGCCCGTACCAGGGGAAGCGGGTGCCGGGGGGCGCGGACCGCAGCCCCTTCTCCAGCGCCGCCCGCCCCTCGCGCCATCGCGCGAGCAGTTCGGCGGGCGCGAGCCGCGCGTACTCCTCGGCGCCCTCGTCGACGAAGGTGTGCGGGGCGGCGAGCGCCTGCTCGACCAGCCCCTGGAAGCCCGCCGCGTCCGTGACGGCGAGCAGGGCGGAGCGGTCGGTCCAGGCGAGGTGCCCGACCTGATGGGCGACGCTCCACCCGGCGGCCGGGGTGGCGAGCCCCCACTCCCCGGGTCCGAGGCCGGCCACGAGCCGGTCGACCTCCTCGCTCTCCTCACGCAGATCGTCGATCACGGACGACGGATCGGACACGATGGCGCTCCCCTCGGGGCACGGACACGGTGGTGTGCGGCGCGGCGTGGTGTGGAGCATGACAGGGGCCCCCATAACAATCAAGCATGCTTGCATGATTCGTCGCGGACGGTGGGGAGGGGGATGCCCGTCGGTCCCGCGGTGCGTTTCGGGTCCCCCGGGCGGCCCGGCCCCTCGGTCCGTCCGCCGGACGGTCGCGTCCACGAGCAGGAAGCCGATGTCCGGGCTCAGGTCCGGGCCCGGGCCCAGCGGCGGAACCATCACTTCCGGCCCTGTGACCTCCCGCCGGGCGGCCGGGCCCGAGCGGGATGCCGAAGTCGCTCACCCGCGGGCCGTCGGAGGCCGGTAGCACGTTCGACGGTTTCAGGTCCCGGTGCACGATCCCCGCGCCGCGGACGGCCCGCAGCGCCTCGGCGGCCCCCGCCGTCAGCCACGGGACCGCCGGCAGCGGCAGCGGCCCCCGCCGTCAGCCACAGGACCGCCGGCACCGGCAGCGGCCCGCCCCGGGCGACAGCCTCCGTGAGGGACGGGCCCGGCACATACGGCGTGGCCGGCCGGGCGGTACGCCGTCCGGGTCGGCGTGGGCCAGTTCGGCGGCGCAGGCACCCTTCACCTTCCGGGCCGCCCCGACCTCCCGGCCGGGGGCGCCGCCGGAAGGCCGGGGGTGCCGCCGGAAGGCCGGGGGTGCCGCCGGAAGGCCGGGGGTGCCGCCGGAAGGCCGGGGGTGCCGCCGGAAGGCGGGGAGCGCCGGCCGGTTCCGGCCGCACGACCTCGACGGCCACCGGCCGGCCTCCCGGGGTGTGCGACAAGGTGGACGCGGCCCATGCCACCCGCGCCGAGCCGGGCGACGAGGCGGTACCCGCCCGCCTCGCGCGGGTCGTCGTCCTGCAGCGGCCGGAAGACCCCGGTCGCGTGCCTCATCGGCCCCCTCCCCCGTGATCCGATGATCCGACCGAACCCGGAGTTCATGTGAGGCACGCCACCGCCGGTCCGAGGGGGTGTACCGTCCCAGGGGCCCCGGGGGCGCCGTTCCGGTGTTCCGGGGCCCGGACCCGCCGCGGGCCGCCGCGCACGGGCAGGGGTCGCGGACCACGGGGACGGCTCCCGCGTACTCGACGACGCGCACTCGACGAATCGAGGGCTTCCCATGCACGGTCCCGCGGACTCGGTCGAATCGAGGCAACAGCTCACCGCGGCCTGGCGGGTCATGGTGCTCGACAGGAACCCGGACGCGGACGTCCGCGACCTCCCGGGCCTCGCCGTCCGCTGGGCCGACTGCCGGTTCCCCTTCTGGAACTGCGTCACGCTGACCGGTGACGGCGCGGGCGCCGGACTCGTGCGGCGGCGCCTGGACGAGGCGGCGGAGATCATGCGGTCCAAGAGGCACCCGGGTTTCCTGTGGGTCTTCGAGGACCTCCTCGACGAGGAGGCGCGCGCGGCACTCGGGCCGGCGGCCGCACGGGCGGGCCTGGCGCACGCCTTCCCCGGTACCGGGATGGCGGGGGACCTGCTGCCGGTGCCCGAACCGGCCCACCCCGACCTGACGTTCGTACGCGTGACCACCGGTGAGCACCTGCGGGCCTTCGCGGATCTCAACTCGCTCGCGTACGGGTTCCCGCTGGAGGACGGCCGGGACGGTCTGGTCTGGTCCGCGCTGTGGAAGAACCGGGTGTACGCCTGCCTGGGCGTACGGAACGGCACTCCCGTGGCCTGCGCCGCCACGATGGAGGTGGAGGACCGCCTCTTCGTCCTGCTCGTCGCCACCGACCCGGCGTGGCAGCGCCGCGGCTACGGGGAGGCGGTGACGCGCAAGGCACTGCACGAGGGTGCCGCGGCCACCGGGGCGACCCGGGCGACCCTGCACGCGACCGCCGCCGGGGCCCCCGTGTATCCCCGCATCGGCTTCGAGCCGAACTCCCCGATGCGCTTCTACGCCCTGGAGGACTGACCCGGCGGGCGGAGCGGCCGCGCGGTGGCGCCGCGGCCGGCGACGGTCCGCGGCCTCCGGGCGGGCCCTCACCGGCGGGGGGCTCCGTGCGGGCCGCCGCCTCGGCGGCGGCCCGCACGCACGTGAGCCCCGTCCCGGATTCGGGACGGGGCTCACCTCGGAGCGCCGGGCAGGCCTTGCACCTGCATCTCCCCGCAGGAAGCGGGACGTCTTTCCTTGGACCACCAACGCGCGACCGGTTACCGGAACTCCGGCGACCAGCTCAAGATCAAGTGTAGCGCAGCCCGGCGATCGGGTACACCCCCGCCTTCCGGCCCGCGCACCGGCACGCCGGCCCTCTCCGCACATCCGGGCATCCCGGGCACACCGAGGGGCCGCGCGCGGGACCGGACGGACGCGGGCCCCCTCGTGCGAGGGGGCGAGGGGGGAGCTAGGTGGGCTGCCCCGGGAGCGTCTTGGCCCGTCCCCGTCCCACCTGCGTCCGCACCGCCCCCATGCTGGCCGCGATGACCAGCGCGATGGCGGCCGACTCGGTGAGGGTGAGGGCCTGGCTGAGGACGAGGAAGCCGGCCGCGGCGGCGAGGGCCGGTTCCAGGCTCATCAGGATGGCGAAGGTGGAGGCGGGCAGCCGGCGCAGGGCGAGGAGTTCCAGGGTGTACGGGAGGACGGAGGAGAGCACCGCGACCGCCGCGCCCAGGGCGAGGGTCGTCGGCTCGAGGAGTTTCGTGCCGGACTCGGCGACGCCCAGCGGCAGGAACAGCAGCGCCGCCACGCCCATGGCGAGGGCGAGCCCGTCGGCCTGCGGGAAGCGGCGGCCCGTGCGCGCGCTGAAGACGATGTAGGCCGCCCACATGACGCCGGCGCCCAGGGCGAAGGCGACGCCCAGGGGGTCGAGGCTGCCGAAGCCTCCGCCGCCGAGCAGCGCGACGCCGACCAGGGCGAGTCCCGCCCACAGGAAGTTGATCGCCCGCCGGGAGGCCAGGACGGACAGGGCGAGCGGGCCCAGGACCTCCAGGGTGACCGCCGTGCCGAGCGGGATGCGGGCGACGGACTGGTAGAAGAGGCCGTTCATCGCGGCCATCGCGATCCCGAAGACGATCACCGTGGTCCAGTCCGCGCGCGAGTGCCCGCGCAGCCGGGGCCGGCACACCAGCAGCAGCACGACCGCGGCCACCAGCAGGCGCAGCGTCACCACGCCGAGCGCGCCGGCGGGATATCCGTCCAGTTCGGCGGCGCCCTCGCGGTGACGCTGATGCCGCGCGCCGGCGCGCTCGGCGTGGTGACGCTGCGCCTGCTGGTGGCCGCGGTCGTGCTGCTGCTGGTGTGCCGGCCCCGGCTGCGCGG